>JABWBD010000102.1 GCA_013360685.1 Pirellulales bacterium | reverse complement strand
CTCGGATCGCCCAGTACGAACTCGCCTTCAAGATGCAGGCAAGTGTGCCGAGCCTGATCGACATCTCCGACGAACCGGCGGAGACCCTCGAGATGTACGGCACTAAGGGAGGCGACGGCTCCTTCGCCGCCAACTGCCTCCTGGCAAGGCGGCTGGCCGAGCGGGGCGTGCGGTTCATCCAGGTGTACCACCGCGGTTGGGACCACCATGGAGGCATCAAGCGGAGCATGGAGATTACAGCCGAAGAAGTCGACCGCCCCACGGCCGCACTGATCCGCGACCTCAAACGCCGCGGCATGCTCGACGAGACGCTGGTCCTCTGGGGCGGCGAGTTCGGCCGCACGCCCATGGGCCAGGGCAACGGCCGCGACCACCATATCAAGGGCTACTCCTATTTTCTAGCCGGCGGCGGCATCAAGCCCGGAATCAGCTACGGCGCGACGGATGAACTCGGCTACAACGCCGTCGAGAACATCGTCCACGTGCACGACCTCCAGGCAACCATCCTGCACTTGATGGGCATCGACCACAAGAAGCTCACGTACCGCTCCCAGGGCCGCGATTTCCGGCTCACGGATATCGGCGGCAAGGTGGTGCGGGATATTCTCGTTTAGCGAACCGCCCTCGGAAGCCGTCATGCCCGCACGCCCATGAACCGCAGCATGATCCAGTCGCGAAGCCGGTCGGGCAGGCCGGGCAGGAGGCGGAATCCCAGCCGTGTGCGCCAGCCGATGGGGTAGCGGGTCTTGGGATGTTTCGCGGTCAAGGCGTGATGGACTGCACGCACGACGCGATCGACCGGCATCCCCGCCCGATCCATCCGCATCCCCGCCTTGCGCATCTCCAAGATGTCGCGGTCGTAGAGCGCGCGGACCTCCGGCGAGACGTTGGCGTCCAGCCGGTCCGCCTCGGCCTGAAGCTTCTCCCAGATCGGCGTGTCCACGCTGTCCGGTTCCACGAGCGCCACGTGGATCCCCCAGGTGCGCAGTTCAACGCGAAGACAGTCGGTCATCGACTCGACGGCCGCTTTCGATGCCGCGTAAGCGCCCAGGTAGGGCGGCGCCAGCCGGCCCGCGATCGAGCCGATGCCGACGATCCGCCCTCGCCGACGCCGCAGCAGCGGGAGGAATGCCTGCACCATCGCCACCTGCCCGATGACGTTCACCTCCAACTGCCGGCGGAGCTGGTCGATCGCCACCAGTTCCAGCGGCCCCGGCACGAGAATGCCGGCGTTGTTGACGAGGCCGGCCAGGCCCGCCTCGCCGACCCTATCACCTACGGTCTGCGCGGCGGCGCGAATGCCTGCCTCATCGGTGACGTCCAGCATGAGCGTTTGCAGCCGCAAAGACGCCCGCGCGCGAAGCCGTTGCGCATCCTCTTCCTTGCGGACTCCGGCCAGCACGAGAAACCCCTGCCGGTCGAGAGCCAGCGCGCAGGCGGCCCCTATGCCCGTGGATGTCCCGGTGATCAGAACGGCAGGCGGCTGTGGTTCCATGGCGTCGAGCGCGGGAAGTGTCCTATTTCCGGTCGGCTATCCGTGTTTCCTCGTCCCCGTTGTCCGTTTTCTCCGCATATCCATACCGCTCGATAAACGTCCCCCAGCGGCGCGTGACCTCGTCCCGCGTCGCCGGATCCAACTCGTACCTGTTGGTCCTGAAGTCCTTCGTGCGCACGGCGTACGCCTCGACGGCCGGCAGGGCGGAATCGAAACTCCCCAGTCCCAACCTCTCATAGACCAGCCGCATCTGCCCGACCGGGTCGCGGACCAGGTCCTCGTACCGCACCTCGCAGAACCGTGAGGGATCGATCCGCGTGCGGTCCTCCTCGAACACCTCGTACATGTGCGTGAAAGTCTCGAAAACCTGCTCCGGCAGGTCCTCCCACTTCGGAACCTGCAGGCCGTGATAACGCGACATGCGGAGGAACGTCTTGACCGTGGAAGGAAAGACCACATAGGGATCGCGGACGATGTGCACGAACCGCGATTCGGGGAAAATCTCCAGCAGGGTCCGCACCCGGCAGGTGTGCTGCGGCGACTTCAGCACGATCCGTTTGGGATTCTGGACCGTCAGGCATCGGAGGAACCAGACAAAGGCCCGCTTCCAGCGGTCCAACGCCGCCGGCGGCACCGCGCGGAGGTCGAGGTACTCCGAGCACTGCGGCGGCCGGTTGGGAAATACGAAGGTCAGGTACGGCGACGGAATGCCCATGTTGCACATGGCCCACTCGTCTTCCTGCGGATGGTCCCAGCCAACGCCCATGTCATCCATCGGACGTTTTGCGGGCAGCAAGAAGCGGAGCCACCACTTGAACATCCCCGCGGAAAGCAGGAAGTGGTTCGGGGCGAAGCAGGCGTAAGTGTCGGGAAACGTGTGCCGCGGATCGGCCACGAGGAGTTCGTGCAATAGCGTCGTGCCCGAACGCCAATGCCCCAGCACAAAGACAGGCGCCTCGCGGATTTCGGTTCGCCGGATCTTGCGCCCCAGCAGGAGCGATTGCAGTGCCCAGAGAAACGAATTGATCACGCTCACACCGCAGAGGATCAAGGCCATACCGATTCGGGAAGGACCAATGGCAAACCGGTTTCGCCACAACAGGCCGTACCAGCCGGCGATGCACATCCCGCTCCAGATCCGTAATTCCCAGAAACGGTTCTTCGCTCCCACCGCAGGTCCAGCGATTTCCTTGGAGGGCTGCGTGACCCCGTGTAACGTGGTTGCCATTACAAGCCTTCGTCTGATTCCACCGGGTAAAACCGCCGCTCCCCCTCGGCCATTGCCAGCAGCAGGGGGGTTGGCTGGGCCCGCGGCCCCAACTTCGCAAGCGGTTCGAGCATCGCCACAATCCGCGAGGCCCGCAGCGTGTCTGCCCAATAGAGCAGCCCGCCCCGGGCGGCGGGAAAGCCGAGACAACTGAAGACCACCGCCAGATCGATGTCCCGCGGATCGCGGATCCGCCCTTCGGCCAGCAACCGCGTCGCCTCCACCAGCATCGGCAGAAACAGCCGTGCGGCGATCGACTGGCAGCTATGGGCCTGCTGGGGCCGGCCCCAACGCGCGAAGATCTCTTGGGCCGCAGGATCGGGTTTGCCCGCGACCCTGCGATTCCCGTCGTCGTGATACGAATAGAATCCCGCCCCGGACTTCTGCCCCAGGCGGCGGGACTTGACCATCGCCACCAACGGCGGTGAGGGAACCAGACGCTCGCCCAAAGTCCCGGCCAGGACCCAACCACAATCGAGGATCACGTCCAGGCCGATCTGGTCGATCAGGCTCAGCGGCCCGATCGCCATCCCGAAATCGGTGGCGGTTCGCTCGACCGCTTCGATCGTCGCGCCTTCCGTCAGGAGCTGTAACGCCTCGCTAAGGTAGAAAAGCATCAAGCGGTTGACCAGAAAGCCGGGCGTGTCCGGGACGATCAAGGGAACCTTGCCCAGCGCCAGGGCGAACGCCACCGCCGCGGCCACCGTCGCCGGGCTGCTCTGCGGCCCGGGGACGATCTCGACCAGGCGGCGCTGGCTGACGGGCGGGAAAAAGTGGATGCCGCAAAACCGCCCCGGCCGGACCAGGCGCGCGGCCAGCCGCCCAATGGAAAGGGTCGACGTGTTCGACCCCAGCACGGTATCGATCGGCAGTCGTCGCTCCAGTTCGACCAACTCCCGCTCCTTGACAAAAAAGTCCTCAACCAGTGCCTCGACGATCAGGTCGCATTGCTCGAATTCACTCGGATTCGCGGTCTGCCGTACCAGGGAATCCGGGGCGCGGTCCCGTTCGAACGGCGGATCCGCCGCGGCGAGCGACTCTGCCAGCATCCGCCGGGGGAGCGTCTCCAAGGCGCCCGCATCATGATCGGTGATCACCACCGGCAGGCCCGCGCGCACGGTCGCGGCTGCGATTGACCCGCCCATCGTCCCTGCTCCCACGATTCCGACGACCTCGATCGGCCGACGGACAACGGCGGCGTACTCGGCCTCGATCCGCCGTTCGTTGAACTTGACCAGCGCAGCCACGTTCCGTGTGCCGGGTGTCGGCACGCGCGCCGGCAGGACCAGATCGGGCAGGTCGACCACGGCCAGGCACCTCCACAATCGCTATCGCTACGTCCCCGAAACGAGCTACCACCCAATGTACCCCGCTTCGCCGCAACATACAAACGCAATTTTCCGGATGGACCCGTTCCGTCGTTTGCCCCGCGATAGGGCATGACTCAATACCCCTCGCGCAATTCCTTCCGATTGCTCGCTATCCTTCGTTCGCGATCCTCTTCCCACTCGCAGGAAGCCGATCCGCACGGCTCTCTCCATGAGGCGAAAAGCCCCGGTTTGCCGTCACGGCTGGCTTCCATTCCCCCTTGAGCCCTGTCAGAATGAGGGACACTTCCTGCCCGGCGAAGGAGCATCATATGAGAAGCTACCAGTCCCTTTGGACTGCTGCCTTTCTATCCACTGCGTTGATGGCTCGTACCGGGCACTGCGAGAGCCCGTCCGTGGCGCCCCTGCCGGAGGGCGTGAACGTGGTGTGGGACGTCGAAAAGGCGTACCGCGAAACGACGCCCACGCGCGAGCGGATCTCGATCAACGGGTTGTGGCGGTGGCAGCCCGCCGAGGACCAGTCCGGCCAGGTCCCCGCAGGGAACTGGGGCCATTTCAAGGTCCCCGGCTGCTGGCCCGGCACCACCGACTATATGCAGAAAGACTGCCAGACGGTCCACGCCCATCCGGCCTGGAGCGACAAGAGGCTTGCGGAAGTCACCGCGGCCTGGCACCAGCGCGAAATCAGCATACCTAAAGACTGGGACAACCGCCGGATAGCTCTGTCCGTCGAGTATCTCAATTCCAGCGCAACGGTGTACGTCGACGGACGGAAGACAGGCGAAATGCAGTTCCCCTCGGGCGAGATAGACCTCACTTCCTTCTGCCGGCCCGGCGGCAAGCACGTCCTCAGCATGCTCGTCGCCGCCAAGCCGCTCCACGAAGTGATGCTCATGTTCAACGACACCAACGCATCCAGGAGAGCCAGAGGCAGCGTGGCGCGGCGCGGGCTGTGCGGCGACGTTTATCTCATCGGCGAACCCTCGCCAGCGCGGATCGACGGCGTCAACGTGGCCACTTCGGTCCGCAAGGGCGAAATCACCGTGACCGTGGCGATCCAGGGCCCGCAGCCCCGGCGCCAATACGCACTTCGCGCCGCCATCACGGACAACGGGCAGAAGGTCATGGAGTTCACCACGAGAGCATTCGGCGCCGGCGACCTCAAGGACGGCCGCCTCGCCATGACGGAAAAATGGCTGCCCGAGAAACTCTGGGACATCCACACGCCTCAGAACATGTACCGCCTGGACGTCTCGCTCCTGGAAGACGGCCAACTACGGGACACTGCCTACCCTGTCCGCTTCGGGTTCCGCGAGTTCTGGATCGACGGCCGCGACTTCTACCTCAACGGCACGCGGATCTTCCTCTCCGCCCTTCCGTTCGACAACGCCCAGGTGAGTGCCGCCGCGGCCGGCTACGAAGGGGCCAGGGAGAGCATGCTCCGATTGAAGAGCATCGGCATCAACTTCGTCTACACCCATAATTACGGCTGCGAACCGGGCACACATCTCAGCTTCGAGGAGATCTTGAAGGCCGCCGACGACGTGGGCATGCTGGTTTCCCTTTCGCAGCCGCACTTCGCCCAATACGACTGGCAGGCCCCCGACGCGCAGAACAAGAACGGTTACCTGCACCATGCCGGGTTCTACGTCCGCGTCGCCGGCAACCATCCCTCGGTGGTCTTCTACTCGATGAGCCACAACGCGACCGGCTACGCCGACGACATGAACCCGGACCTGATCGACGGCATCCAAAGCAGCCGCGATTCGTGGTCCGGCAACAACGTCACACGCGCGCTGATGGCCGAGGCGATTCTTGCGCGGCTCGATCCCAGCCGCATCGTCTACCACCACTCCTCGGGCAATCTCAGCTCCATGCACACCAGCAACTTCTACACCAACATGGCTCCCGCCCAGGAACTCGACGACTGGTTCGAGCATTGGGCCACCAAGGGGGTCAAGCCGGTATTCACCTGCGAGTACATGGTGCCCTGCACCTGGGATTGGACGATGTACCGCGGCTGGTACCAAGGCTCGCGAGCCTTCGGCAACGCCGTCGCGCCTTGGGAGTTCTGCAACGCCGAGTGGAGCTCGCAGTTCCTCGGCGACCGCGCCTACCGGATCAGCGAGGAGGAAAAGACGAACCTGCGTTGGGAAGCCCGGCAGTTCCGTGCCGGCAAGCTCTGGCACCGCTGGGACTACCCGCACCAGGTCGGCTCGCGCGTGTTCCAGGACCAGCACACGATCATCGGCATGTACCTCCAGCAGAATTGGCGTGCCTTCCGCACCTGGGGAGTTTCCGCCATTTCACCTTGGGAACACCATTTCTTCTGGACCTTGCGCGACGGCGTGGACAAAGGCCGCAAGGAACTCAAGACCGACTGGGAGAACCTCCAACGCCCCGGGTTCAGCCCCGATTACCTCGGCGAGCAGTACGAGCGCATGGACCTCGCTTTCGAGCGGTCCGACTGGATCCCGACAGCCGATGGCCAGGCGGTCCTTCGCAACAACATGCCGCTGTTGGCCTATATCGCCGGGAAGCCCGCGGCCTTCACCGCCAAGGACCACAACTTCCTGCCGGGCGAAACCGTTCAGAAACAGCTCATCCTCATCAACAATGCTCGCCGGACGGTGACCGCCGACTGCCGGTGGTCCCTCGGCTTGCCCCAGGCCGTCGCCGGCGCCCGCCAGGCGAGCATCGCAACCGGCCAACAGGAGCAAATCCCGCTTGAACTGCCGCTCCCCTCCGAACTGCCGCCAGGCAAATACGAACTCAGCGCCGAGGTCTGCTTCTCGACGGGCGAGGTGCAAAAGGACACATTCACTATCCACGTGATGCCGGCGGCGCCGCCGGAGTCCCTTGCTGCGAACGTCGCGATCTTCGACCCCAAAGGCGAAACCACGGAGCTCATCCGCGCCATGGGAATCAAAGCCCGGTCCGTCGAAGCCGGTGCGGACCTCGCCGGCTGCGAAATCCTTGTCGTGGGCAAGCGAGCGCTCACCGAGGACGGCCCGGGGCCGGATCTCGGCCGCGTCCGCGACGGCCTGAAGGTCCTCGTCTTCGAACAGACCCCGGCGGCCCTCGAGAAGCGGCTGGGCTTCCGGATCGCCGAGTACGGCCTGCGGCAGGTGTTTCCGCGCGTGCCGGACCACCCCCTCCTCGCCGGGCTCGGTCCCGAGCATCTCCGCGACTGGCGGGGCGCGGCCACGATCCAGCCGCCGAGATTGGATTACACTCCGAGCCGCACCTACGGCGGTCCGGCGGTCCGGTGGTGCGGGATCGAGGTGCCGCGGGTCTGGCGCTGCGGCAACCGCGGCAACGTCGCCTCCGTGCTCATTGAGAAACCGGCCCGGGGCGACTTCCTGCCCATCGTCGACGGCGGCTACAGCCTCCAGTACAGCCCGTTGCTGGAATATCGCGAAGGCAAAGGACTGGTGCTCTTCTGCCAGCTCGACGTGACCGCCCGCACGGAGCAGGACCCAGCCGCGCAGACGCTCGCGCGGAACCTCCTCCGCTACGTCGCCGGGTGGAAGCCGTCGCCCCGCCGGCAGGCGCTGTACGTGGGCGGTCCCGCCGCGCGCCGCCGTCTTGAGTTCGCGGGCATTCCCCTGGAACCCTACCAGGGCGGAAAGCCCTCGCCCGAGCAGGCCCTTCTTGTTGCAGACGGCGGCGCGCAGGCTCTGGCCGGCGATGCGGCGGCCATCGCCGATTTTCTCAACGCCGGCGGCTACCTGCTGGCGCTCGGCCTGGCCCAAGAGGATGCCAACGCCTTCCTCCCGCTGAAGATCGGCACGACGAAACAAGAGCATATCGCCTCCTGCTTCGAACCGCCTGCCGCAAACTCCCTGCTGCGGGGAGTCGCGCCGGCCGACGTGCACAACCGCGATCCTCGATCCCTGCCGTTGATCTCGGCAGGGGCGGCCGTTCTCGGCAACGGCGTACTGGCCCAAGCCCAAAGCGCCAACGTCGTCTTCTTCCAGTTCCCTCCCGATGATTCGTTCAACGAGCAGCTCAACCTCAGACGCACCCATCGTCGCGTCTCCTATGCGCTGGCTCGGCTGCTGGCCAACATGGGCGTCGCCTCGCCGACGCCCCTGTTGTCGCGATTCTCAACCCCTGTTGGGCAAGACGAGCCGAAGCCCGGCCCGTCGGTCGTGCGCAACGGCGACTTCAGCCAGGCCGCCCAGCAGGAGGAAATGCCCGACCATTGGCAGTTCTCCGCAAGCTCGCGTCAGGCCGCCTGCAAGCGCCATCGCCTGGCCGAAAACAACGCCTGGGCCCTCCGACTCGCATCCAGCGGCGATGCAGCCGAGGGCCGCTCCGGCGTGATGCTCTCGCAGCAGGACGTGCCGGTCAAGGCCGGCCAGTGGTATTCGATTTCCTTGAGGGCCAGGGCCGAGGGAATGGCCGGCAAGCCCGTCACGCTGGCCCTGCAGAGCACGAAGACATGGACGTCGTTGTTGAGCTATCAGCCCTTCACGCCCGTCGACGAGTGGCGGACCTTCCGGTTCCTGGTTGAGTCCGCCGGCACGGCCGACAGGGACACGCGATTTCAGATCTGGCACGAAAACCCCGGGATCCTGTGGCTGGCCGACATCGCCGTGGTGCCGGTCGCGCCGCCCTCGAAAGGGCGATGGTCGCAGGGCCTTTATCTCGACGAGCCCCAGGACTGGGACGATCCCTACCGTTTCTTCCGCTGGTAATGCCGCCACGGCCCGGCCCCGCGAATTCCGCGGCGACCGCCGGCCCGCACGGTTCCAATCAGGAGTACGCACGATGGACAAATATGACGACCATGCCGAGTCAATGCTCGCTCCGGCGCTGAGCCGCCGCGCCATGCTGGGAGCTGTCGGCGCCACTGTCGGCGCTCTGGCGGCGAGCGAAACGCGTGCGGTGCCCGCGAGCGGCGCGGCCGCCAGCGATCCCTGCTCGGTTCGCATCGCTGCCGTCAGCTATTCGCCCCCTTTTCACAACCACCGCAAGGACGGCGTCAATCTCGGCCCGCTGCGCGAAATGACCGCGAAGGTCGCCAAGGAGCGGCCCGACTTCATCTGCTATCCCGAAATCTGCGCCTCGGTCGCGGCCGGATTCAACAAGGGAATCGAGACCGCGCCGGAGCTCGAGCCCTATGTGGCGGAAGTCGGCAAGATCGCACGAGAGTTCAACACGGCGATCGTGGCGCCGCTGCTGGAACGGTCCGCGGGACGGGTCTACAACTCGGTGCCGATTGTCGACCGGAAGGGAAAGCTCGTGCTCGTCTATCACAAGAACTATCCCACGATCCTGGAACTTGAGGCGGGCATCAGCCCCGGAACCGAGATCCCCGTCGCCCAGTGCGACGGCGTCCGCGTCGGGGCGGCGGTCTGCTTCGACGCCAACTTCGAACCGATTGCCGCGGAACTCGAGCGGCAGCGGGCCCGGCTCGTCTTCTGGCCGTCGATGTACTGGGGAGGGCAGCTCCTGCAGTACTGGGCCCTCCGCTACGGCTTTGCCGTCACCGTGGCCTACGACGTCGAGAGCGCCGTCATCGACATGAACGGCCGCTACCTGGTCCGGCAGGGCACCGATACGTGGCAAGTCCGCGCCGGCCATCTGCCGCCCTGGGCAGTGGCCGACGTCCGCATCAATCGCGAGCTCTTCCACCTCGACGGGAACATGAAAAAGTTCCCCGAAATCCGAGCGAAGTACACTCCCGACGTCGACATCGAGGTCATGGAGCCGGAGGGCTTTTTCCTGCTGTCGTCCCGCCGCCCGGACCTCCCGGTGGAAGCCGTGGCCGCCGAATTCGGCCTCGAAACGCTCCGCGACTTCCTCGCTCGCAGCGTGCGGCTCCGCAACGAACGACTCCCGCCGCCCCGCGCCGGCGCCGCTCCGCCGCCCTCCTGATCCGCACGCGAAACGGGGCGGGCGCCAACGCAGAGTGCCGTCCACCACTCCGGTCGCCGTGAAGCGGTTTTTACATCAAAACCTAGAATATCGGAATAACACCATCCTTGGTCGCGGGAGCTGCCTTTCCCGTTCGCGGCGGCTCCCAGGCAATCCTGTTCTCCAGCGATTCCATGCGCAACGCTCCCAAAAGCTTCCGCCTTCACATTGGCCTGTTCGGCCGCCGCAACGCCGGCAAGTCGTCGCTGTTGAACGCGATGACGCGGCAGCAGGTCTCGATTGTTTCCGAGGTAGCCGGCACCACGACCGACCCGGTGGAGAAACCGATGGAACTGCTCCCCATCGGGCCGGTGCTCTTCATCGATACGGCCGGGATCGACGACGTCGGGGCGTTGGGCGAGGAGCGGGTGAAGCGGACCAGGCAGGTCTTCGATCGGACCGACGTCGGCATCGTCGTCGCCGTCGCCGGCCAGTGGGGCCAGTTCGAGGAACGGATGCTTGAGGAGTTCCACAGCCGCCAGATCCCCGTCATCGTCGTGTTCAATAAGGCGGACCTGGGCCGGCCCGACGCGGGAGGGATCGCAGGCCTCAAGGCGGCAAAGATTCCTTGGATCGAGACGGTGGCCACGGAGGGCCGGGGAGTTCTCGAGCTCCGCGAAGCGCTGATCCAAGCCGCCCCCGAAGAGTTCATCAACACCCCGCCGATCGTCGCCGACCTGGTGCGAGCGCGCGAGTTGGTCGTGCTGGTGGTGCCGATCGACAAGGAAGCCCCCAAGGGCCGATTGATCCAGCCGCAGGTGCAGACAATCCGCGAGCTGCTCGACAACGACGCCTACTCGATGGTGGTCAAGGAGCGGGAGCTTCGCGACGCCTTGGCGCGGCTCAACCGGCCGCCGGCCCTGGTCGTGACCGATTCCCAGGCTTTCTTGAAGGTTTCGGCCGATACGCCGCCGGACGTGAAGATGACCTCCTTTTCGATCCTCTTCGCCAGACAGAAGGGCGACCTGAGCCAATTTGTCCAGGGGGCCCTGGCGATCGAGAACCTGAAGCCGGGCGACCGGGTGCTCATTGCCGAAGCCTGCAGCCATCATCCGATCGGCGAAGACATCGGCCGGGTCAAGATCCCGCGCTGGCTCAAGCAGTACGTCGGCGGGGATCTTGCGATCAACACGACGCCGGGCCACGACTTCCCGGACGATTTGGCCGACTATCGGCTTGTGGTCCACTGCGGCGCCTGCATGTGGAACCGCCGCGAGGTGCTGACACGGATGCTCCGCTGCCGCCAGGCCGGGGTGCCCATCTGCAACTACGGTATGACGATCGCCTATACCTTGGGAATCTTCGACCGCGCGCTGGAGCCATTTCCCGACGCGCTGGAGTTGTACCGCCGACTGCGGAGCGCGGCAAGATCAGGGTAGGGGAATGGTGGGGCGATGGGGTGACGGAGTCAAAGACCAGTTGCTTGCCCATTCCGTCACCCCATCATTCGGACCTTTCGTCCTCTTGACGCCGTTGCGGCGCCCATTTACTCCGCCGGTGCCGTGTGCTATAAGGTGCGCTGAACTTTGTGCGTCATGTGGATACCAAGTCCCCCAACCGACGGTCCGAGAGGTTCTCTTCCATGGAACTCCAGAATGAACGCCACGGCGCGTCCCTGGTCGTACGCGTGTCCGGACGTCTCGATGCGGACAGTACCCCAGCCTTCGAAGTCCACTGCCGGCAAGCAATCGCAGAGGGCGAGCGGGCCTTGATCCTCGATCTCGCCCCGCTGGAGTACATCAGCAGCGCCGGCCTGCGGGGCGTCCTGGCAGTGGCGAAGACGGTAGCTGCGGCCGGCGGCGAGTTCGCCCTTGCCAACGCCCGGGGGCTCGTCCGGCAAGTGCTCGATATCTCCGGCTTCCTCGGCATGTTCCGCTTACTCGATTCTCTCGACACGCCCGCCGCGTGAGGCTTGAGGAACGGCCGTGGAACGACTCCGGTTGCCGGCAAGGCTTCCTTCGCTCGCGCGTTTTCGCGAGTTTGTGGACCGCTGCGCGGTGGCGGCCGGCGCCGGGCCTGAACTGCTGCTGAGGATTGAACTCATCCTCGAAGAGTTGCTCGTCAACCACGTGCTGCATGCTTACGGCTCCTGCGAAGGAGACTCCGACGTGGCCTGTTTCTGCCGGGCACCGGGGTATTTCTGCCTCGAGGTCGTCGATGAAGCCGCCCCCTTTGATCCGCTTGGACACCTGCCTCCCGACCTGACGCTTCCTGCGGGAGATCGGCCCATCGGCGGCCTGGGAATTCACATGGTTCGCTCGCTCGCCGACGAGATCAGCTACCGTCGCGAGGCGGGCAAGAACGTAGTCACCGTTTGTTTCGCGCTCGCCGGGAGCGCCGGCTCCGGACTGGACCGCGAGCGCGAGGAGTGAATGGAGGTCCTTCACGGACCGGAAAGGCACAGTCTATGGTCAAGGCCAAGAATGGTGCGGAGTTGCTGGTGCAGTGCCTGGAAGCGCAGGGGGTCAAGTACATCTTCGGCATTCCCGGCGCCAAGGTGGATACGATTTTCGATGTGCTGGCCGACCACGGCCCGCGGTTGATCCTCTGTCGCCACGAACAGAACGCTGCTTTCATGGCGGGCATGTACGGCCTGCTGAGCGGCACGCCGGGCGTCTGCCTGGTGACATCGGGCCCGGGGGTCACCAATCTGGCCACGGGCCTTTCCACGGCAACGTACGACGGCTATCCGCTGGTGGCCCTGGGCGGGAACGTGCGCCGCGGCCAGCGCCATATCAAGACCCATCAGAGCTTGGACAACGTGGGGGTTATGAAGTCCGTGACCAAGCACTCGGTGGAGATCTACGATGGCGACAGTATTCCGGAGGCCGTGGTCAACGCCTTCCGTGAGAGCGGCGAACCGCCCTTGGGCGCAACCTTCATCAGCCTGCCGCAGGACGTGCTCATGGGGCCGGTCGAAGCCGTGCCCCTCTCGCCGATGAGGCCCTCGGCGCATGGCGTGGCGGGGGCCGACGCCATCCAAGAGGTCGCGCGGCGCATCAATAACGCCCGGCTGCCCGTGATCTTTGCCGGCATGTTTGCCAGCCGGCACGACGTGACCGCCGCCCTGCGCGACCTGCTCCGCCGCTATCCCTTGCCCGTGGTCAACACCTATCAAGCGGCCGGCGTGGTGTCCCGCGACCTGTTCAATTGCTACGCAGGCAGCCTCGGCATCTTCTGTAACCAGCCCGGCGACAGACTTCTGCGGCAGGCCGACGTGGTTTTGACCGTCGGCTTCGACCCCGCCGAGTACGATCCCGAGGTGTGGAACAAGGGCCGGACCGGCGCGCTGATCGACATCGCCGAGCACCGGCCGGCGATCGACCGGCATTTTCAGCCCCACCTGGAGTTGATCGGCGACATGGCCGCCAATCTCCGCACCCTGGCCGGGCAGCTCGCCTCGCGCAGCGATGATCCCTCGGCCACCCCGCTGGTGCTGGAAGTCCAGGATGCCTTACTGACGTTCAAGGTCGAGGGCGTCCGCGAGTCCGGTTTCCCGATCCACCCCCTGCGCCTGATCTACGAGCTGCGGCATCTCATCGGCGACGACGTGACCGTCCTGTGCGACATCGGTTCGATCTACGTCTGGATGGCGCGGTATTTCCAGGCCTATGAGCCGTACCGCCTGTTGTTCAGCAACGGCCAGCAGACCTTGGGCGTGGCCTTGCCCTGGGCGATCGCGACGTGCCTGGCGCGGCCCGGCGAACAGGTGGTGTCCATGTCCGGCGACGGCGGCTTCTTGTTCAGCGCCATGGAATTGGAGACGGCGGTGCGGGAGAAATGCCATTTCGTGCACCTGGTGTGGTGCGACGGCTCCTACGACATGGTCAAGATTCAGCAGGTGTTGAAATATCACCGGCCGTTCGGCGTCGATTTCGGCCCCGTCGATATCGTCAAGTACGCCGAGGCCTTCGGCGCGACCGGCCTGCGCATCCACGGCGCCGATGAGATCGGCCCGGTGCTCCGGCAAGCCTTGGACACGCCCGGGCCGGTGCTCGTGGAGGTCCCGATCGACTACCGCCACAACCAGGATCTGTGCGCAATGGTCAGTGAACACGCCACCTCCTGAGGCCCGGCCGCGGCAGGCTTCCGGGTAGCCCGCCCGCTGGCCTCGCGGATTCTAATTCAACGCGCGATCAGCGTTCGGCCTGGTGTAGATCTTGATGCGTATCCCGCCGAAAATCCCAGGTCAAGTAATCCAGGCTCAGCGGCAAGGATAGTTCCAAGCGATTGATGAACTGCACGCCTACACGGAGTCTCCGCGGCCGGCACTCCAGGAGATGGCCTCCCGAGCGATGATCGGCCGACAGGAAATGCAGATGCAGACCGGGAACGCTCAGCGAAGCCATGAAACTCGGCGTGAAGAAACCCGCCAGCGTGCCCGACACGTTCTCGTACTCAAACAGCGCCTGCTCCCGCGCCACTTCGACCAGCGTGCGATAGTTCTCTTGCTTGGGAACGGACCGGGCCCTGATCGCCGCGAACTCTCCCTCGATCCGCAACGCGTAGAACAGATTCGGGGAGGGCAACAGACGAACCAACCAATCCAGGAAGGCGTCGTACGTCAGCTCCTGATCGAGTTCATCGTGGCTGATGGGGTGGTAGTGGGTCACGCAGGCAAACGGCGTCAATGCCTGCTCGTCCTCGATGACGGCGACCCTGCCTTCGGCGGTGATTTGGTACACCGTGCCATCCAGCATCACCAGCTCGCCATCGAGGTCGTTGAAGGTCCCCAGACCGAAATCCCCGTGCTGCTTGAGCTCGGCCAGGGACACATTCTGTTCGAATATCCCCTCCACGAGCGCGTTCACCGGGGCACAAAGGTAAATGGTGTTGTCCATGAGAATCGCTACTCCTGTTGAACTCATTGACCTCGCCGGCTCGACGACTTGTGCGCGAGGATTACGTGGGCGGTATCGTGTCTGCCGAGCGCCGCAGCGCGACGAGGGTCACGTCGTCCTGTCCCTCGCCGTGGCGGTATGCATTGACGTCCTCGACGATCGCCCGGCAGATCGTCGTCACCGATTCAGGGCGGAGTCGCTGCAAGAGAGCGATCAGGCCCGCTTCGCCAAGGTACTGATGGTCCGGATTCTGGGCCTCGGTCACGCCGTCGGTGTACAGCAAGAGCAGGTCGCCCGGTTTGAGGACCGCGTGGGCGTCCTCGTACTCCGCCTCGGGAAACACCCCCAGAATCGGTCCGGTCGACGGGCCCAGTGATTCGATCCGGCCGTTCTGGCGCACAAGATAGGGCGGGTTGTGTCCGGCGTTGGCGAACACGAGTTCTCCGGTCGGGATGTGGTAATGGCCGCAGAAGATGGTCACGAACATCATTTCCTTGTTGTCCGCCGCGATCAGGCGGTTTGCGGTGTCCAACACTTCGCGGGGGCTGCGGCTGGGCGTGGCGAAATTGCGGAGCGTCGTGCGCGTGACGGCCATGAACATCGCGGCCGGCACTCCTTTGCCCGAAACGTCGGCGATCACGACCGCCAAATGCTGGTCGTCCAGGAGCCAGAAGTCGTAGAAATCGCCGGCCATCACCAGGGCCGGTTCGTTCTCGGCGTCGAGCGAGAACTCGGGGCGGTTGGGGAAGGGGGGCCGCTCCAACGGTAGCAGCGAAGTCTGAATCTGGCGGGCCACCTGAAGTTCCCGCTCGATCACCTGGCGCGCCTTGGTTTCGCGGATCGTGGCCTCGATGTTCGCCTTCAGATCGATTACCATCTGGTTGAACGTCGCGGCCAACTGGCCGATCTCATCTCGGCTCCGGATCCCCTTCACCTGAACGTCGAGATCCCCCTGGGCCACGGTCCTCACCGCTGCCGCCAACCGTTCCAGAGGACGGGTGATCCAATTCGAAACCAGCATGACCACGATCAGGATGACTCCCAGCCCGGCAAGCAAGGAATACAGTTGGAGTCGCAGCCACCCACGCACGGGCGCCATCACCTCCTCTTCCGGGATGACGACGGCCAGCGACCATCCCGCAGCCGGCACGCCGGCGAACGCGTACCACTTGGGCCGGCCGGTCTGGTAATCCGGGAGACGCAACACGCCCTGGCGCCCGGCAATCATCACTCGTCCCAGGTCGGCCAGCGCGGGCAGCCGATGCCACTCGGCGAGGCTGAAGATCGACTCCGCCAGGACGAACGATTCCTCGGGGTGGTAGATGAACGTGCCGGTGCTGCTGATGATGACACGGTATTCCCCGGGGTAGTGAGTCTTGCGCACCTGGCGGCGGATATGCTCCAGCGAGACGTCGGCGACGATCACCCCTGCGAATTCCTCGTCGCGCAGCAAGGGCACCGAGTAGGAGCACATCAGGATGCGCCCGATTCCTTCGTCAAAATAGGGATCCGTCCAGGCCGGATGCCGCAGGAGCTTCGGCAACAGGTACCAGTCGCTGCGGGTATAATCGAACGATACGCTGGTAATGTCCATGCTCCGCAATCCCTGGCCATCGGCCGTGCGGCAGACGTAGGGCGCCGGAGGTTTCGCTGCGCCCCCGGCGGCAGGGGCCTCCAGGGCAATGCCGAACCCGAAAATCTTCTCTTCCGCGGCCAGGTTGGCCCGCGCCAACCGCTCCAGTTCCATGCTCTCCCGGTGGGCAAAGGTCTGGAGGAACTGTCCGGTGGAACGAGCGACCTGGGCGATGGAAGATAGCTCCTCATCCAGAACGCCCGCTTCTTGTGCCGTCACCTCGGTCAAGTAGTTCTCCATCTGCGCAAGGGCTGCCTGCTTGCTGCGGCGGTAATCCAGGATCACGACCGTCAGGTACACGGCCAGAAGCGGCAGGCAGATTGCCAGGATGAGTTTCACGCGCAACGGAAATCTCACGGGCCCTTCCTTTGCGTCTGCAACGGCCGGTGAAATTCCGCGAAGGGGGGCACGGCATGCAGCAGTCCCTGGTCGAGCAGCTCCCGGCCGACCGCCTGGTACACGCTTTCAGACAGTTCGCCCCACGGGGCCGGGGTGCCGTCGGGACGGTCGCGAATCAAGCCGGCCATCGATCGGAGCATCCATTGTTGGTGACTGCGGCTCGTTCGGACCTCGGCGCGGCGGCAGTAAGCCATCACCACGTCCAACGCCTCGGCCTCGTGCTCCAGGGCATAGTCCCAGCCTTGCTGGACGGCCCGCACCAACGCGGCGCACTGGTCGGCGCGGTCGGGCCAGCACCGCTGGTGACAGTACAAACCATCCTCGGGAAAATCCAACCCGTACTCGGCCAGGGTGAAGACCCGCAGTTCCTCGGGACGCAGGCCGGCCTCCAGCAGCTTGTGGTATTCGTTGTAGTGCATCGCCGAGGCGACGCTCACCGCGCCTCGCAGGAAGGGGACCATGCTGTTGCTTTGCGGCACGATCTCCGGCTGGACGTGGAGTTTTCGAAAGAAGGCCCGGGGCAACACGTCGAAGTCGCCGCCCCAAAGCCCGACGCGCCGCCCCGTCATGTCCGCCGGCACGGTGATTCCGGATTCCCGCCGCGTCACCAGCAGCATGGCCGACTTCTGCGTAATTTGCGTCAGGTGGACGATCGGCTCGCCGTGGCCGCGCCGCACGAGGGCATCACAGAGCCATCCCGTACAGAAAACGGAGTCCCCTTCGGTCAAAGTATCCAGGCAACGCTCGCCCGCGGTCGACCAGCGGATCTCCGCGTCGCCCAGGCCCGCAGCGCGGAAAAACCCCTGGTCCTGCGCCATCAGATAGCCGGCAAACTGGGCCTGGGGATACCAATGCAGTTTCAGTACCACAGGGGCCGCCGTCCGCGTTGGCGGCGCCGCGGAGCGACCCGGCTCCGCTCCGGACACAACGACATTCACCAAGAGCCCCCAGCAGGCAATCGCCAGGGGCCCACGCGCCGCGACGTCCCCAACACGTTGCCGGTGCAAGCCACACATGCTGTGGAGATCCTATTCGAGGTTGACCGGCACGGGCGACACGTGCCCAATCCGCTGGCAGGATTCAAGAGAGGATTGGGGTCAGGACGTCGTTGGATAGAGTCCACCAGCCAGCTTGATGCGCAATGGTCGTGCCATGATTCCTAGCCTACCTGCTTCAGCTCCTCGATGCAACCTCCCGCGAGGTCCGATCACTCAACAACGCCCGAGAACAACCCGACTCATCTTTCATCCCCCCGCCTCCATCTTTTCCTACACTACCCAGTCTGTGGCTGCCGGTTTTCTCCAACCTGATTTGGCAGAATCTTACTAATCCGGCCGAGCCGTAGCGGCCGAATGCCAGAATAGGAGGATCGTTCGGACGAATCCGCGCGCCCAGGAAGGAGACGATGCCCATGAAGTGGCTCCCGATTACCGTTTTTGTCCTTTTCGTTCTCGCAGCCATCCCCGCTACCGCAGAGAAACCGACCGCACCATCGCCGGTCTTCGCCGGAACGATTTCGCCGGGCGAGATGACCCCGACACCGGAGATGTGGTTCTACGAACAGCAGATGCGGATGTACCAGGATCCGCTCATGGCGGTTCGCCAGAAGGCGGAAACCCGCGCCACGCAGCGGCAACACCGTGTCGCCTCGCGGAAGTGGTTCGGCTTCTCAAACTTGCGGCCGACCGCCGGTTCCGACCCCATTCATGGCGACTATTCGCCACACTGGGCGTCGAACAACACCTACCACCCCTCTCGCTGGAACGGCTACGGCCCGGCAACCATCGTAGTCACTCCCCGCACGCGAACGTACTAGGCGCCAGGCAGGCGATTCGCGCCAGGCATCGGTGATCAGCGGATTCGAGCGATCGGGAGCCGCTTGATTCCTCCGTTGTGCCGTCGCTCCGGCGCGGACCGCCCAAGGATTCTGTGGTCCGTATCGCCTGGGCCCCTTCCTCGCACCGCTCGAATCGGTTACAGTTGCATCGGAGGTACATCATGCCGATGCTACTGTACGGTCGACGTTACGATACCGCTGAACCGGTCGTTCTGGAGACGGCCAACGGCCGGATTTCGCAAACCCGGCAGGTCTCGGTCGCGCAGCAGGACCTGGACCGCTGGCCCTGGATCGGTCCGGCCATGCTGGACGTTCAGGTGAACGGCTATGGCGGCCAGGAATTCAGCGCCCAGACGCTGACGGTCGAAGAGGTCCAGCGGATTGCGAATGCCTTCGCCGAATTCGGCGTAACACGCCTGTGTCCCACGGTGACCACGCAGACCTCCGCCGTGCTCACCCACGCCTTGCGAACCGTAGCGGCGGCCTGCGAGGCATCTCCTGCCCTTGCTGCTCGGCTTCCTGGCATCCACCTCGAAGGCCCCTTTCTTACCCCGCAGGACGGTGCGCGCGGCGCGCATCCTCTGCGCTGCATCCGTCCGCCCGATTGGGACACTTTTCAGCGATTCCAGGAGGCGGCTGGCGGCCGGATCCGGATCCTGACCCTTTCGCCCGAGTACGACGGGTCTGCGGAGTTTGTTCGGCGCGTGGCGGATACGGGCGTGATCGTGTCGATCGGCCACACCTCGGCAACGCCCGAGCAGATCCGCGCGGCCGTAGACGCCGGCGCACGGATGAGCACCCACCTGGGCAATGGTTCCCATCCGATGCTCCACCGACTGCGGAACTACCTCTGGGAGCAGATGGCCGAAGACCGCCTCATGGCCGGGATCATCGTCGACGGTCATCACCTGCCGCCGGCCGTGGTGAAATGTCTCGTCCGCGCCAAGACCCCCGAGCGCTGCATCCTGGTAAGCGATATCTCCGGCCAGGCCGGCCAACCGCCGGGCCGATACACCAGCGACTTCTGCGATGTCGAAATCCTTCCCGATGGCAAGTTGGTGATCGCCGGACAACGGGAATTCCTGGCCGGCGCGGCGCTGCCGACCAACGTCTGTGTCGCGAACGTCATGGAGTTTGCCGGAGTGGACCTGGCGACGGCCATGCGGATGGTCGCGCACAATCCGGCGGGACTCCTGGAGCTTGAGCCCGGCGGTCTTGAGCCCGGCGATCCGGCGGACCTGGTGCAATTCGATCTTGCACGGTCTACCGGGAAGTTGAGCTTCGACGTTCGAGCAACCGTGTTCGAAGGCACGTTGATCTATGGCGAGTTGTGGGCGCCGTAGCCGCCGGCCGCTCGTCCGCCGCTTGCCGGCCCTCGCGCCCCACCCACCGCGGCGGAAGCAAGAATACCCGTAGGACGGCCTTCCCAGGCCGTCACGATGGCCAGGAAGGCCGTCCTACGGATAAGTTACTTCCTGCCGGCCGCTTACCCCGTCAGGGCGACCAGTTCGCAGGCATCTCGCGCATCGGTCTGTTTCTGCCGAAAATGGTCCAACTCGGCTTCTACCCGTTCGCGAGAAAGGGCGCCCATCTCCACCAGGAATTCCTCAATGAGCCGGTCGCGCTGCATTTGCCGGAGCAGAAGATCGTTGAGCTGCGACTCGGTGATCCATCCTTGGTCCACGGCAATGCGGCCGAATCTCTCGTGGGTCGCGCTCTGGATCTCAAGGATCTCGAAGATCTGATGCATCGAAAGCCAACCCGCTTCAAGGGCCAGTCGCCCGATCGGCGTGCGCTGCGCGAGCTTCCGTTCCAATGCATCGACAAATTGCTCCGAAGTGATCAGGCCGCACCGAACCAGATGGATTCCGAACTGCATAGCCGTCGCTCCTGCAAGAGTGTTTCTGCTGAATTCGCTCAAACCAGGTCCAATGCGTCCCGGGCCGTACCGGCGGGGTCGCCGGCAGTTGCCGGGAGCGGCACGCGCGTCCTGGTCCCTCCAGTTTCCTCTGGTAAACAGTAGGTCATCCGCCGCGCTCGTGCCGCGGGTTCTGACCGCAGCCACCGGGTCGCCGCGCGGTCCGGCGAGACGGCGCCCCCGCGCGGGCCGGTCTCGCCGGGCATGGTCGGCACAATCCTCCCGGCCGGACCGCGATTTGCACCTGGCCGCGGTCTCAGACGTCCCGAAATGAAAGCGCGCCCGGGAGATTCTTCGACACCTTGCGCCCGTCCGTAATCTACGTTTTCCTATCCAGCCCGCGGATTGCCGGTCTTGCAGCCGGCGGAACGTATCTCAGGCCCGCACAGCAAATCGGACGCATCATGGTGAACGACCAGGAACTCATTGCTGAATTCGTCATCGAGTCGAAAGAGCACTTGTCCGGAATCGAAAACCGGTTGCTGGCCATCGAGGCCGGCGGAGCAGGCGCCGATCCCGCTCTGGTGAACGAGGTCTTCCGCGCCGTGCACTCGATCAAGGGAGCGGCCGGCTTTCTGGGACTGGACATCCTCGGCAAACTGGCCCACGAGACGGAAAACGTTCTGAACATGGTCCGCAACCACGAACTGGTACCGACTGCGCCGGTGACGGATGTTCTGCTCCGTGCGGCCGATCGGCTCCGCGGCCTGCTGGACGACATCGACCGCTCCAACGAGCAAGACATCAGCGCCCATCTGGAGGCACTCGAGCAGATTGTCGCCGGGTTGGTCGCCACGGAGTCTTCGGCGTCTCCGCCATCCTCGCCGCCCGACACGGAGCCCCGACTGCCAGACGTCCAGGACGCCGTCGGACCGGCAACCGGCATTGCGCCGGTCTCGGCGCCTTCTGTGCCGACCTCGCCTGCGCCGGCCTCGGCGCCGCCG
>JABWBD010000521.1 GCA_013360685.1 Pirellulales bacterium | reverse complement strand
TCATCTTCGCATTGATCCTCGCCAACGGTTTTTTCGCCGCCGCGGAAATTGCCATCCTCACGGCCCGCCGGAGCCGGCTGGAACCGCAGGCCGACGCAGGCGACCGGACTGCCCGTGTGGCCGTCGAACTGGCCCGCGACCCGAACCGCTTTCTTCCCACGGTCCAGATAGGAATCACACTGGTCGGCACGCTGGCGGCAACCTTCGGGGGTGCGCGCGTGGTGGGGTTTCTGGCGGGTTGGCTCGAGGGGCTTCCCGTGCCCTCGCTGGCGGCCTATGCAGAGAGCATCGCGCTGGGAGTCGTCGTCCTGGCGATCACGTTCTTCTCGCTGCTGTTCGGCGAATTGGTTCCTAAGAGGCTCGCGCTGCGCGGCGCGGAACGGCTGGCAAGACTCGTGGCGCTTCCCATGCAGGCCCTGGCCGTGGCCGCAAAGCCGTTCGTCTGGATGATGGGAATCTCCACCGATGCGGTTCTCACGGTGCTGCGCAGCCGCGATGCGCCCGAAGCGACCGTTTCCGTGGAGGACATCGAGCACCTGATGCAGTCGGGGAGCGAGGAAGGATTGCTCGACGCGGCCGAACTGCGTGCGGCCACCAAGGCGCTGCGGCTGGGCGATCGGACTGTCCGCGAGATCATGCGGCCCCGGGTGGAAATCGACGCGCTCGACGTGGATACGCCGCCCGAGGAGGTTGTCGGCGCGGTCGTCATGTCCGGCTTTTCCAGGGTCCCCGTCTACCAGGGTGATTTGGACAACATCCTCGGATTCATTTACAACAAGGACCTGCTTCGCCAGTTGCACATGGGCTGGCCGATCGAAGTCCGCAAGCTCCTGCGGCCCGCCCCGCTCGTGCCGGAAACGCTCCGCTTGGACCAGCTCCTCGACCTGTTCCGCACGAAGCGGACCCAGATGGCCGTGATCCTCGACGAGTACGGCGGCACCGAGGGGCTGGTAACCATGGAAGATGTCCTGGAGGAACTCGTCGGTGAGATCCACGATGAGCATCGGCGCAATGAAGAGCAAGAGATCGTCCGGCGCGACGAATCGAGCTGGCTGATCGACGGCGCGGTAAGCATCGGGGACTTGTTGGAAACCGTCGGCTCGCCGGAACTGCGGACCGCGGCCCCGCAGGACATTACTACCGTGGGCGGTCTCGTTCAATCGCTGCTCGGCCGGATCCCGGTCGTCGGCGACCGCACCACGTGGCACAACCTGGCAATCGAAGTGGCCGACATGGACGGCCTGAGAATCGACCGGCTGCTTGTGACCCGCCATCCCAAGCCATCCGTGTGAGACGCAGCGGGGTGATGAGGCCGGAATGCGGCAGGCGTGGGCCAATGGACTGGTGGATCGATGGATGAATGACGAATCGGTTTTCAATCGCCGGGGTCCGCGGGTGCGCCGCCGCGGACACAAGACTTCCTCGGGGCTGGGGGCAATTTCACTCCACCAGGAACCTGTGCACCGTCAGCTCTTGGAAGACCTCGTGCGGCCGCAGGATCGTCGAGGGGAACTGGGGCTGATTGGGCGAGTCTGGGAAGTGCTGCGTCTCGAGACAGACACCGGCGTGCGGACCGAACTCGACGCCGTCCGACCGCCGCAGACGCAGCCCGTTGGCCGTGTAGAGTTGGACGCCGGGCTGCGTGGTAGAGACCTCCATAACCCGGCCGCTGGACGGATCGGCAAGCCGCGCAGCCAGGCTCAGACCGTCTCCATGCTTGGGATTGACCACATAGCAATGGTCGTACCCGCCCGCGACTTCACCAATCCGAGAGCCGATTCTTCGAGAAACGGTGAAATCCATGGGCGTGCCGCGAACCGGCCGCAGTTCGCCCAGTGGGATCAACGTTGCATCGACCGGCAGATAACGGTCGGCGTTGAGCATCAGTTCCTGCCCGAGCACGTCGCCGGAGGCGGCGAGGTTCCAGTAGGCGTGGTTGGTGAGGTTCAACGGCGTGGCCCGGTCGGCGATCGCGATGTATTCGATCTTGAGCTCGTCATCGTTGGTCAGACTGTAGATGACGCTGGCCGTCAGGTTCCCAGGGTAGCCCTCTTCGCCGTCCTGACTTTGGTATGTGAATGTGGCTCCGACCGAGTTGTCGGCCTTGGCAGGCCCCGCGGTCCACACGACTTTGTCGAAGCCTTGGATGCCGCCGTGCAGGTGGTTGGGTCCGTTGTTCACCGCCAGCGAATACTCTCGCCCATCGAGGCGGAACCTGCCGTTGGCAATTCGATTGGCATACCGGCCGCAGATCGAGCCGAGACAGGGATGGCCCTTGAGATACTCGTCCAAAGAGTTGAGCGACAGGGTGACGTTGTCGAGCCTGCCGTTGCGGTCGGGCGCATCGACCGACGTGAGCGTCGCGCCGAGCGTCATGATTTTGGCTTGGATTCCATTCGCGTTGGTTAGCGTATACTGTTCGATTTCGACGCCGTCGGCGGTCTTGCCGATTGTCTCCTTCTCGACGCTCATGGCGAATTCACTCCTTGAGTCCACGATGCAAACGCGGCCCGGCTCGCCGAACGACTGCTGCCCGACTGCAAGGCCGAGAGCCAAACCGATCGGCAGGAATGGACGGTAGCCTGCCGTTTGCCGGACCAATTCCGGCTTCGTGTGAGGGGTTCTCTCGCTCTCACGCCTGCACATTATCCATAAACGAGTGACGATTGCCAGTGGGGAGAGCGGGGAGTCGAGGCCCAGAGTTGTCGAAGTGCGTGCCGGCGTATATGCTCGACGAAGATGCTGCACGAACTTGATGTTTCCCAACGAGGGTGGATAACTTGCCGGGCAACTGGCCTCGACAGCTCGAACGACGACTCCGCGGACGCTACGTGTTCTCCGCGGCCGGCCCGCCGATTCCAGGCGGCGTGGTGACCTTCCGAGGTCGGCGGATTGTTGCGGTGGGCGACGATCGCGGGGCGGCCGGGCTGGAAGACCTCGGCAACGTCGCCTTGCTGCCGGGCCTGGTCAACGCCCACACCCACCTCGAATTCAGCGATCTTGATCGGCCGTTGGGTCAGGCCGGGATCCGGCTGGACGAGTGGATCCGGCTGCTGATGGACCGGCGGAGGAGCCGGGCCAATTGCCATCCCGAGGGAACTCGGCGCGGGCTTGAAGAATGCATCCGCACCGGCACAACGACCCTAGGAGAAATCGCGCAGCCGGCCTGGCCGGTGGATGCGTTCGAAGCGGCGACGATTCAGGCCGTCGTTTTTCTGGAACTGATCGCCGCGAGGGCGGAGAGCGTGGCCCCCGCTCTGGCCCTCGCGGAGGACCATCGGCAGGTCCGCCCCTCGAACCGTTGGCTGCCGGGGCTGGGCCCGCACGCGCCGTACACCGTTCGTCTGGAACTTCTGGACCGCGTGGTGGCGCTCTCCGCCGCCCGACGAATTCCGCTGGCCTTCCATCTGGCCGAGTCGCGCGAAGAGTTGGAATTGCTGGCGACCGGCACCGGGCCGATGGCCGATTTCCTGCGCGGGCTGGAAACGTGGGATCCCGGCGTTGCGGCTCGGGCTACGCGTCCCCTGGACTATCTTCGGCGGCTTGCCGCCGCCGACCGCGTGCTGGTCGTCCACGGCAATTACCTGGACGGCGAGGAGATTGCCTTCCTTGCCCAGAACCAGGCCCGCATGACGGTGGTTTACTGTCCCCGGACCCATGCATTCTTCGGCCACGACCATTATCCCCTCTCGCCGATGCTCGCCGCCGGCGTCCCAGTCTGTCTCGGGACCGACAGCCGGGCATCTTCGCCCGACCTGAGCATTCTGGCGGAAATGCGAGCAGTCAGTCGAAAGCATCCGGCTGTGGATCCGCGGATCGTCCTGGAACTGGCTACTCTGTGCGGAGCCAAGGCGCTGGGCCTAGAAAGGGAAATGGGCAGCCTCGAGCAGGGCAAATGTGCCGATCTGGCAGCGGTCGCCCTGCCCGACTGGGATTCGCCCGATCCTTACGAACTCCTGTTGGACAGCGAACTGCCCGTGGTCACCACGTGGCATAACGGCGAGCAGGTCTTTCCGCGACCCGAGTCGCGGTAGGCGCCGCTTTCTACGCGCGAATGTTCCAGACCCATGTTCGACGCTGCCGGCCGTTGCGGCGGGGGTCTGTGGGAATCGAATTGTCAAAGATCAGGCTCCTCGATGAGGAGGATTTGTCATTGGTCAGTTGTCATTTGCGGGAGGAGGTATCGGGGACGGTGCGCGGGATGGTTGGGCACCCTTGTTGGATTTTGGATTGGCGGAATCTAATGGGGCAGGAATTGTTGCAGACGCCTGGTCCACGCAACACCCCGGAGTTGGTGTTGCATGAGTTACGGCGAGGCGCGTCGGCGCAAGTGGTTTGTTGCGAATAGGTTGCGTTCGGATGATTTGACGCAAGTGTAAATAATCGCCAGGCACGTCTGGACACGCCGGGGCGTTTTTGCTAGAAATGGGGCATGTCAAGCGTTACAGCCCCCATCCCTGCCCCCCGTTTGGC
>JABWBD010000520.1 GCA_013360685.1 Pirellulales bacterium | reverse complement strand
GGCACCACCTGCCGGGCCGGCGAGGGCGCCTCGGCCGGCGCGTACGGATAGGCAAACGCCGCCGCGGATTGATGGACCACTGCGCCTGCCGCATCCTTGAGCACCGCCGCCACTTCGTACTTCCCCGCGGCAAGATTGCCGATCGCAAAGGTGCATTGACACCGCCCGCCGTCCGGCATGGCGGCGATTGGCTCCGTCTTGATCGCTTTGCCCCCGGCCGGTCGCAACTCGAAATCGGCCTTCTCGCCCGCTTTCAGCGGCAGCACGCCGGCGAAATCCGCCTCGACCAGGATCGACCCTTGCGCATCGTGGCAGTAGGGCGTCAACCGGATGTGGCCGATCCACGACGCGTCCTTGCCGTGCGCCGCCGCGCCCTGCTCGTACATCGCGAGTATCTCGCCGGTGCTCAGCGCGCGGCGGTAGATGGCCAGATCGTCCATCAACCCCGCGAACGACTGGACCGCCTGCGAAAGCGTCGCCGGCCGTTTCATTTCGACCGCATCGGCAAACGGGCACTGCACGTCGAGCTTGCCGTCGATGTAGACCGACGTGGTCGGGCCGCTGCGCGTGACAACCAGGAACGAATAGGTGTTGTTCGGGATGCTGGACCGCCCCAGCACGTCGGACGCCGAGCCGTTGACGTTGTGGCGATAGCTGAGCTTCGTGGAATTGCCGTCGACGCGCAGCAGGTAGCCGCTCTTGGCGTAGTCGTCGCCGCCGTCGAGGATGACCCAGTTCGTGCCGACCGCCGGATAGGACGGCGCCTGCAATTGCACCCACGCGGCGACGGCCCGATCGCCCGCCGGATTCAGTTCGGGCCTATTGCCGAGGTCGACATAGTCTCCCGGCCCAAAGCCGAGCGTCCCGTTGCCCGCCGAATCGCGCACCCACTGGGCGCCGTGAATCGTCCCGTCGAAGCCGTGGCCGCTCTGATCCTTGAGCGTTTCGCCCGAGCCTTCGTCGAACGTGTAATGCGCGATCAGCCCGTCGTCATCCGCGGCCCGGAGCGGGATCGCGAGGGCAAGCACGCCGAGCAGCACCAAGGCGATCCATCGCGAGGCGCGATTTGCACGGGAGAAACAGGGGAAGTCCGCCGATGGTCGAGCCCTATCGCACATGATGGCATGCCTCTTTCAGGTGTTACTTTTCTTCCGCCAGCGTAGGCATGCCGGCGGACTGGATGAACTCGCGGTATTGGCGATCCAGGTCGGCATACGAAGCGGCGACGAGTTCGGCCAGAGCGCCGGGCTTGTCGCGTCCGCTGTAGACGGCGCCGAGATAGGCCACCAGGGCGTCGCGATAGCGCCCGCCGTCGTGGCAGATCAGGAAATGGGTCAGCCCGGCGGCCTGGCTGTAGACCGTGGCGATCTGCGGATGGCTCTGGAGTGCCTCGCGGCCCATGGCGGTGAGATCGGCAAGCGGCACGTAGAAGTCGTCGTGCAGCAGGCGGTAGCGTGCAGCGAGCATCCGCAGGTCGTCGAAGCCGCCCAGCACGTGGAAGCCGTGCTCCTCGTGGAGCGATTCCATATAGAGGGCGATTCCCTCGACAATCCAGAAGTTTGCCCGCAGGCCCACGTCCGGCGCGACCGGCCGCGACTCGTGAAAGAGCTGGTGCGTGGCCTCGTGGTAGAGTGTCCGGTCGTCGTAGCTCTCGCCGGCGAAGAAATAGGCCCGCCGCGTGCTGTCGACATAGACGCCGATCGACATCTCGATGTTGGGAAACGCCGCGCGCAGGGCCTGGTTGTAGTCGTCGCGCGTGCGGAAGTAGACGACCTGGTGCCGCGGCAGCCGGGCCCAGTTGGAACGGGCGCGGCCGTCGAACAGGGCGGTCACCTGGTCCTCCGCGGCGAAGTAGCGAACGAAGAGCTGCTTCCAGACGCGATAGAGCCGCTCGAGCTTCGCGCCGAGTTGCACGCCCGCCTCGAGGCTGTGGTTTGTGCGGACGGTGTAGTGCTCGGTCTCTACGTCCCACCCCGACCGGATGTCGCGATGGAGCTGGGCATCTTCTTCGGCGGTGATCCAGCGGCCGTTGGAATAACGCTGGCCTTGCTCGTAGCGGCGGACGTGGGCTTTGGGAATCCAACCGAAGGTCTCGTGATGCACCTGGCCGGAACGGAGCTTGCTGATCTCCCAGACCGTCCGCCATTCATTCTGGTGCTTCTGATAGCCCAAGAGCCCGCGAATCGCCTCGTGATCGGGGTTTTCCCGCAGTGCGGCGAGGACGAGGTCGAAGGCCAGCGACGCCCGGCCGTTGCGGACCGCTCGCCGGGCGAGGGCTTCCAACGAGTTGGCCTGCTCCCGGCGGAGCTGATGAAAACGCTTGTCCCATTCGACCAAGCCAGGCGGCGTGCCCGCCACCGGCTCCGACCGGCCGACCTCGCGGGGAAAGACGGCCACGTAGAGTTTGTCCGGGTTGCGAGGGCTGAGCCACGCGCGCGTACTCCCGGCCTGATCGGCAAGTCCCTGGCTGTCGCACCAGGCGGCCAGTTGATCGAGCTCTTTGGCATACTTGTCGAGCAGTTCGGAAGCGGCCCGGTCGAATTCATCCGCTACGGCCGGAAGGGGCTTGGCGGCCAGCGCAACGGCGGCCAGCAACACACCGCCCAGACGGCCGGCCGCGAAGCCCAGGCTTCGGCAGGTGTTGAAGGGCTGTCGGCTCAGTGTTCCGCTCCTACGATGGATTGGTTGGGTATGCCGGTTCGTCCCCGTTTCTTGGCGTGGTTTAACAACGGCGACCGGCTCCGAGCCAAACTCCGGCGTCCACCAGGAAAATCGCGTAGAGGCGTCTGTCCCGTTCGTGGACCACGCCTGCTTTTTCGCCTCTCTTCAGTCTACCACCACCTTTCGGAGAGGGGAAACTCCAGTAAGCGGATAATCGATTCCAGGTAAGTCGCTTTCTGCCGGTCGCCCCGCCAGTGCGGGGCAGCCGCAAGAGGCACAGACGATGAATTCATTGCCGCTGGAATCGCGTACAGACAGTTCAGGCTCGGCGGCAATGAGGCTGGAGCAGCATTCGCAGGTAAGCGGAACGGCGCCGGGCTGAAGCTCATTCACTTCCTTCGGGAGCCCTTGAGCCGCTTTCCGCTGGTCTTGGGCAAGGAATTGCTCGGTCAGCTCTTGAAGCCCGGGGCTGCCGTAGCGCTGCTCCAGTACGTTTGGCCTCACGATCTCGAAATCGGATTTCCGGCCGGAGAAGCGAAGCAGAGATCGGCCCTTGCCGTTCGTGCTTCCCACGACGATCACCCCAACCGGACGGCGATCGCAAAACACAAAAACGAACTCGCCTTCTCGCAGGCTGAGCGCAAGCATAGCGACCTCCTTGTGCTGAGAGTGGCATCCTTTCGCTGCAGGTCCGCAAACCGGCGGTTGTCGAACGCTCGCCGAGTCGGCTCCTGATGCCCTGAATCTATCCGCCAACCGCCAAGCTACCTAGAGCAGTTTTTCGTTTTTTTAGGCAGCAATGGGCACTTGACCGCATCTTTGCGGCGCCCTTGACTTCGAGCTGATAAATATGGCATAAATACGCCGTTCTTATTTCGACCCCGAACCCGAACGCAACCACCCGTTGGATGGGTATGCCGTGGCGAAGCCCAAGAACGTTACTCCCACGCAGCAGATCACGATTGCGACGACCCCGCAGGTTGTTCGGATTCTGACCCTGCTGGCGGAGCAAGGTCTGCACGGCAAGAACGTCGCGGAGGTAGCAGAGCGGCTGTTGAGCGAGAGACTGCGTGAGTTCGTGGACCAGAAGAAGTTCGCGTTGGAAGAGCGAACGGACTAACCTTTTCAGGAGGCACGGATGAACAACTCGGACCCCCAGCTCCAGCCGGCAGCCGTCAGCATCATGGATGCCGCAGTGTATTTGGGTGTGAGCTCGGATACGGTACGACGGCTCGTGCGGTCTGGACTGCTTCCCCATGCCAGAATCGGCAACAGCATTCGTGTCCGCCGTATCGATCTCGACGCCTATCTTGAAGCTCAGACGTCCAGGCAGTGGCAACCCGTGGATGGGCGCGGCCGAAGAACCAAGCCGTCGTCATCCACGCCCGCATGCCGATGAGCTGAGCGGCTGGAAGAAGGAGGATTTGCTGTTGGCGGAGGTGACGAACTTCACAGCACATTAGGGAGCCACCACCTCGCCCCCAGCTCGCGTTAATAGGGCACGGAACACGTTCACGTCGATCGTCTCACTGACGAATTGCGCATGTCCGTCGGCGAATGCGAAATGGCACCCGCCGGCGTGCCGGCTGGAGAACTGGAACTGCCGCTCGCAACTGCCGGAACAGGACGTCTGCGGCGGGTTCATTCCGGGCCGCGCGCAGGCCGACGCGCACTGCCACCACCGCAGCACGGATCGTGCAAACCCCTGGCCCCCACCGCCTCCGCCGCCGGTTCCCGTGTTCATCTGTCCCCGCGCCCAGCCGCCCACCTGAAAGGCCAGTTCGCCGGCGGCAATCGTGTTTGAGGTGCCGTCGGTAA
>JABWBD010000101.1 GCA_013360685.1 Pirellulales bacterium | reverse complement strand
CCCCGCCACGCGCCAGCCACCGCTGCGGCGGACACGCCGCGGGCGGTCCTTTACAGCCGGACGGCCCGTCGCAGCAGCCTTGTGGGACCAAGGCGGGAGCCGGCAAGAGCGGATCGGGAAGCAGCGAAGCGGGCAACTGCGGATTGGGCGGCAGGGATGTCCGCGTCTGTGGATCCGGCAGCGTGAGGCCGGCCGGAGACACGTCAGGCAGTACCGCCGAGGGACTGATCGCCGGGAGCGATACCGGTGGCTCCGGCGCTTCGATCGGCGGTGCGGCAAGCTCGGGCAGCGGAGCTACTTCCATGGGAGGCGATACTTCGGGCATCTGCTGCGACAGGCTGATCGCCGGGAAACTAACAATCGCAAGCACGGCGATCCAACGCGCGGTTCGCGCCAGCCTACGATCGCGCCGCGCTAGCAGGCATGCAGGGCCGGCCGGCGCGCAGCCGATTCCGGGCATGAAGCGGAAGAGGGGGAACATCCACGTTGCCCTTCGGTTCAGATTTCGTCAGACAAGAAAACGCAGAAGAGACCGGATCGACCGTACCATTGTCGGACGTTCTTGGCGGCGACTTGAGGGGATTGGGGGAGGAAGGGCGAGAAAGGGCCCGATCGGCCCAAGCGGGCAACGCTGTGAAGCATTTTTCTGCGTGGAATGCGCCGGGAGAAGGATCGTAGCCGAAGTCGTGAAACTGCGGAATCCTCGCAAAACCCCCGAATTCTCACAAGGGCACGCGGCGCTGTGTACTTTATCGACTTGCTTCCGCGCTGGGACGTTCTCCGGCGCCGACGCCGAATCGCATGGGTGGGGAGCCGCGATGGTGGGCGCCGATGTCGGGCAACTGACCAGTGTAGCCGTCGCTGAAATTCGGGATCGGCTGGCCTGCGCCCGCGCCGGGACTCGTGGGGGAAAGCTGGAATCGGCCGGTTCCGGTGGCGGGATCGAAGCCGGCATCGGCGCTGTAGACCGGTTCGCCCCGGATACCGTGCGCTTCCTGGCCTTCGGGGACCCGGCCGTTGAAAAGATCGTAGTCGAAATCGTTGTCGACGTTCTGCTTCGCGGCGCTGGCGCTAGGGTTCCGTGGCGTGCGGACGTGGAGAATGTTGTTGCGGGAGACAGTGTGCTTGACGATGCTCTCCTTCCGGATCGGTTCCTTGCCGTTTGTGGGCGAATCTGGTTTCATACGCAGCCTGCCGGCGGTGTACATGGCAGTCGCAGCACGATCGGTTTCACCGAGGAGCCCTGGGGCTGTCGGTCTAGCGGCCGACGTTCGCCGGGACCTCGAGCATGCCCAGCACATTGATGCCGTATCGGCCCTGCGAATCGGTCCACCACGGCACGTCGCGGTTGGCGGCGCGGATCGAGTAGCGCGGATCCAGGCGGAGCGAATCGCCGGCGTCGGGCAGCCAGAGGCCCAGTTGATGCCATCCCGGCTTGACCGTCGCCGGCAGCGGTACGGTGAGCACGATGCGATGCACCAAGGGGCGGAACTCTTCGTCGCCCGGCCGATACGGCTGCCATCGCCGCGGACCGGACCCCGTGACCGGCAAAGGCAGGACCGTCCCTGCTTCGTCCGTGAGGGTGTTGTTGACCGCGGCGCACTCCGGAATTGGCGCGCGGCAGGTATTCTAACCGCCGGCAGAAGGCGTTCGAAAGCCCCTCGTGAAGCGGACCGGCGCGGCGTGGATGCCGCTTGAGGGCCTTGAGGCACGCGTCTTCCACGTCGCGGGTGACTATGGCCGTTGGCCAAACAGGATCGTGGGTGTTCACCGGTCCTGGGGATTCTCCGGATTCTCCCCAGGCTACGGTGACGAAAGGCCTTCGGCCAATGGACCGGAGGGCTATCCGGGAATTCGCCCCAAGGCGCGGTTTGATAGCGGATTCGGTGAGGCGATTGACACGGCCCGGTCCGGTGATGAATACTCAGCTTCCTAGGGCTGCCACCGCGGAGTCGCGATGGCGGCCGGAACGCCAAGAAGCCCGCCAGTGGAAGCAGACTCTTTTTCGAGGAGGCCACCCGATGCGAAAAGCGACGAACGGATCCCAGAATCGGAACACGCGCCGCACGTTTCTCAAATCAACCGGCGCATTGGCCACCGGTTTCTATCTCGCGGGCGCCGGCAGTGCTCCGGCGCGAGGCGAGACCCTGGCCGTCGACGGCGGCCCCAAGGCCGTTACCGTGTCGGCCGGCGGCGCCACGTCGTGGCCGCACTTCGGCGACGAGGAGAGAAAGGCCGTCGATGCCGTTGTGAGCAGCCCGGGCTACGGGGAGATCGATGCGTTCGAGAAAGACTGGAAGGAGCATTTTCAGCCTCCCTACTGCAAGGCGCACATGAACGGCACCAGCGCCCTGATTTCCGGCCTGTTCGGATTGAACCTGCCGGCGGGGAGCGAGATCCTGGTTCCCAGCCTCGATCCCTGGTTCGGCATCTTGCCGATGCGGTTTTTCGACCTGGTTCCGGTCTTCGTGGACAGTAAGCCGCGGACGATGAATTTCGACCTGGACGATGCCAAGAAACGCCTGACCGCGAAGACGCGGGGCATCGAGGTGGTCCACCTGTTCGGCCTGCCGTGCGAGATGGAGGCGATCTGCGATTTTGCCAAGGAGAAAGGGCTGGTGATTCTGGAAGACTGCGCCCATGCCCACAATGCTTCCATCAACGGCAAATACGTGGGAAACTGGGGCCAGATCGGGGCCTTTAGCTGCCAGGGGAGCAAGGTGCTGCCGGCAATCGAGGGCGGCATGGCCAACTACGAGAACCGCGAATACTATGAGCGCGCGGCGACCTTCGGCCACTACGAGTGCCCGGGGCGGTTTCCCGACGACAGCAAGTACCGGAAATACGGCACCGGCCTGGGAATGAAGCTGCGGATGCATCCGATGGGGGCGGCCTTGGCACGCTGCCAGTTGCGGAAGATCGACGCGCAGACGGAGATGGAGCGCTCGCAGCACCACGAGCTCAACGCGCGCTTGTGCCAGTTGCCCGGCATCTACGAGCAGGCGCCGGGGCCGGGCGTGAAGCGGGTCTATTGGGCCGGCAACCACCTGTTCCTCGATCCGGCCAAGGCGGGCATGTCGCGCGAGACCGCGATCAAGGCATTGTCGGCCGAGGGCGTATCGATATCGAAGTTCGGCTATTCGGTGAGCCACCGCGACGTGGCGTTCCGTGAAGCGGAGTTCTGGCGCCACATGCCGGTGATCCCGGATCGGCTTCCGGGCCTGGAGGAGATCGAGCGGACCGGAATCTCGCTCCCTCGCTTCACCAGGCCGGTGCCCGAACTGGTCGACCAGTACGTCAAGGCGTTTGAGAAGGTCTGGGCCCACCGCGGTCAACTTGGCAAGGCGTGAGCGTCAGAACTTGAGGACGGCTCGGCGGCGGAGCTCCAGGGCAACCTTGCAGAGTTCGAGCATCTCCTGCGTGTAAGGACAGCCGATGTCGCCGCCGCCGGATGCCTTCCCGATGCACGGACTGCCGGGCATCAGCCGATAATCCAGATTCGCCGAGTCGTGGAACCGGGGGTTCGCGATAAAGCAACCTCGCCTCAGCCCGTCCTGGGTTTCTAGCGCGGTGTCCGCCGCTCCGAAAGCGCTCGCCTGCAGACGGGAGCGGTTGTTCGGTCCGCGCTCGACTTCGAGTCGGGCGATGATCGTGTTGAGCACGTAGCACTCATGCTGCATCAGCCTCACGCCCGCATCGCACGTGCAGCGCGTGATTTCCGTATTCCAGGCAACCAACTGCGAGTCCCTGAAGAGGCACTCGCGGAGGACGCCGTTGGCCACCACGTTCTTGCCGCCGAGGACCAGGCATGCCTCGACACTGCTTCCCTTCCCTTTCGAGAGATTGCGGCGGTCGGCGTATGGTTCGGATGCGGTCCCAATCGCAATGCTCGGACCGGCAAGCGAATACAAGAGGGACGAATAAATACGGCAATCGGGGGCAACGATCAGGAGGCAGCTTGCGGCAGGGCCCGCCGACGCTGTCCCGTGAATGAGCACAAGTCTTTCCATCACCACTTCGGGAGCCTGGACGAGCACGAGCGTTTCAATGTCCTTCTCCTGTCCCAATGAGGTAATGACGGGCCAAGATCCCTTCCTGCCGCGCAACCGCAGCCCGGTCTTGGAGTCGGGGATCGTAAACGCTTCATTGTAGGGCCCGTTGTCCTGGATCTCGACCATGCTCTGGGGCGGGGCGGCGTCGACGGCGGCCCGAATGCTCGTGAAGTCGCCTTGGCCGTCCAGTCGCACGATGAACCGCTTGCCGAGATCGGCCACGGCCTTGCTCAGATCCTCAAGCGAGGGTTTTCGATTGCCATCGGTCACGACAGGGGAGGCGGCGTGCTCGGCTTTGAGCTTGTCGACGAGGGATTTCACGTCGAACAACTCTTTCTGCTTGAAGAGTTCTACGGCCTGGGCGTAGAGGTTCTCGGCCTCGGTCTCCTCCGCGCCGGCCTGGATCCTCCTCCGCGCCGCGTCGATTGCGGCCCTGTTGGCGGCAAACCAGGGCGTAGCGGCATACTTCTTTTCCAGGCCGGCCAGTGCAGCCTCGGCCTCGGGGAATTTCCGCTTTTCCAGGAGCTGTTGCGCCCGCGCCCATGCGGCGGCAGCCAGCGGCGAGAGATCGGCGTCGACGTTCCCGGCCTGTTCCGCGTAGTTTTCGGCCAGCGCCGCGTCCTGGCAGGCCAAGGCGAGGACGACGGCCGCCAGGCTGTCCTCCGCGCTGCGGCGGTCGACGACCAATTGGAGGAGTTTCGGCAATGCCTTTTCGTTCAGGCCGGCCCAGGCGTGGAGTTCGGCCTTGCCGCTGGCCAGCGTGGAGGTGATCCCCTCGTCGTCCGCCTTGGTCACCGGGCCGTTCGCGCCGCGGAGCATCAGGTCGCTCTTCTTCAACGGTGGATCGGCAGCGTTGATTTTCTCGATCATCCGCACCTTGAGCCTGCCCATCAGCCGGACCTCCTCGCGACGCTGCGCCAGCCTGGCGGCAAGCTCCGCCTCCTCGAAGCGCACGGCCTCCAGCGCCGCCCATGCGCCGCGGAAGTCCCACGCCGCTATGAGCTTTTCCACCGATGCCATCCCTTCGGCGTATTTCGCCTCCAATTCCTGCTGACGTTTCAAGGCCGGGTCGGGCTCCGTCCGCGGCGCGGGTCCCGGGGGGACTGCCGGAGGTTCTGCGCGCTGCAACGGCGGCTGAGGTTCCGCTGCGGCAGTGGCGACCGGCTCCGGGGCGGCAGTCGGTTGTGCAGGCGGCATCTCCTGTTCCGACATCTTTGAGGCCGGCAGAGAGGGCCCGGCGGCCGTCCCTTGGCCCGGAGCTTTCCACCGCGGCCTGACGGTGATGTTCTGGCCGGGCTGGACCACCCATTGATCTTCAAATGGCTCAAGGCCAGGCCTGGTGATCACGAGACGATGGGAACCAGGCGCAATCGGCACACGGATGTCGCCGGGATGGTCGCCGCGAGGCAAGGCGGAAAGGTCGGCCGGGGAACCATCGAGTTCCATGCGCGCGTCTCGCTGCTGGCGGGGAGGCCATTGCAGAACCAGGTACGACTGCGGAATCCAGGCCGGCTTGAGACGTGCTTCGCGTCCGGTCTCGACAACAATTGTCTCCTCAAACGGCAGGAACTCCGGGCGCCGCAAGGACACGCGGTGCTCTCCCGGCGAACAAACAACGCGCAAGGCGCCGGCAGGCGGCACGGCCAACTCTCTACCGTCGATGCGGAGCGCCGCGCCGGCCCGCTCGTTTTCCGGCCAGTCGAACACGAGGGCCGTTGCTTCATCGGTCGATCTGGAGCCGCTCCGGGACACCAGCCGCACCACTACCGACAAGGCCACCAGCGCGATCGCCGCGCAACCCGCCATCGCCGCGAGCTTGAGTCGTGACCGGCTGCGCGCGGCCGTTTTCGGGGGTGACGCGTCGCCCGACTTGCCCCGGACCGGTCGAAGGAACCGAGTCGACTTCGTACGGAGGGCCTCGAAGACCGGTGCAGGGCCGCCGTCGCCCGGCTTTTCCGTGGGGCGGCTGCCCAATTCCTGGGACTCGGCCGAATCGGCCGTCGCGTCGGCGCCCGATCCGGCGAGCCCGTCCTTCTGCGGCTGAAGCGCGTTGCGGAGTCGATGGTCGTAGGCGGATTTCTTCTCGGGGTTCAAGAGAGAAATCCGCGCGGCGGAAACCTCGTTCAAGAGTTTCTCGGCCAGGGGCGCGTGTTTGACGGACTGGAACGTCCGCAGGAGCATCATCCGCTGATCGGCGGCGTGCTCGATCGTTTCGAGGTTGTCTTCGAAGAGCCGGATCCCCAACAAGCGATAGTGATTGGGCGGCTGCTCTCCCGGCGGAATCCCCAGCCAGACATGGTACGGATCGAACGGCTCCGCCATGGCCAAACTCCCGTAGAACGCCCAAGAACCATGGTGTCCAACTGCCGCAATGTAACACCCCGCTTTTGACGAGGCAATGCGTTCCCCCCGGCGTGGTTAATGCGGAACGGTTCCTGCCGGGTACTCATTTCCACTGGCGAGAAACTCACGAGTTCCCATCGTGGTCCGCAAGAACTGAAAGGAGATCGATGGTCATGACCCCGAAAAAGAGCACCTATGCGTTCTGGGACGATGTCCCTACTAATGCTGAAGCACGACGACGTCCGCCGGACCAATCGCGGGGAGCCTGAGAACGACGGAGCGGTCGTCCGCGCCTTTGAGCAACGGGCCTTTCGGATGGAAGCACGACCACGCGCGCTGGACCGGCCTGACGTTGCGGACCTGGATTTCCACATTCTTCAGGGGGCCGTCGGCTTGCAGGGCGAGGTTGACGACGGTGAGGATCGTGGCCCCTTCGGCTTTCAGGCGGTTGGTCACCACGCCGCGATGGTCTACCACGACATCGGGCCGGATCTTCGCTTCCTCCAAGGGCCGCAGGATCATTGCGGCCGCCGCCGGGTCGTGGCCGAGGTGCTCGGTCATGGCCGGACGGCCGGGCGGGCCTCCTTTGCCCGGCGGCGTGGTCGGCAAGGCCGCTTTCACGAAGGCCTGGCCGGGCAAGGCCCCGCAGTAGTAGCCTCGGCCTTTGCCGAATCGCCGCGTGATCCAGCCGGGCTTGCCGTCCTTGTAGGAGCCGAGCACCTCGGCCTCCGGGCCGACCTGGAACTGCTCGCGGCTGCCATAGACCGCGACGGCGCTGCCGTCGGTGAGCCCGATTTCATCGAGGGCCGGCAAGAACATCAGCTCGATCCGGGCGCGCAAGGGTCCGCGGTACCGTTGGTAGGCCGTCTGACCGCTGCGGCCGAGGACTTCATCCAGCGCGGTCAACGGTGCATCGGCCTCGTCCTTGCGCGCAGCGCCGGCGGTGGCAAACACGATACCGCCGGCTTCGACCCATGAACGGATGGCGGCGGCCGCTTGGCGATGGAGGTTCTGGCCGCAGACATAGAGGGCCGAGTAGTTCTTGAGCAGGCCGTCGGCACAGTCCGCCTCGGTGACCGGATCGATGCGATAGCCGGCGTAGCGGAGGCAGTACCAGAGATTCTTCCGTTCCTCCTGGGAAACGTTGCTGGCCGCGCTGCCCGGCTCGACGGCCCCCTGGCCCTTGCCTTCGGTCTCCCAGACGTCGCTCGTTTCGCTCAGGAGCATGGCGACCGGCGCCGGTTCGGTCCGCGCCGGGACGAGGTAGTCCTCCACGGCGCCGGCCATGCCGGAGATGGTGCGTATCGCGCGGAGGGTCGGCAGTCCGCCGCGATAGGCCACGTAGTTCTCCGTGCTCCAGGTATCGGGTGTCGCCGAGAAGAAGTCGAGATCCTTGACGTTCTGGCCCCACTCGAGCACGGCGTTCTGGATAAGCTGGTCGGGGTTGTTTCCCGGCCAGTGCGGCATGCAATAAAACTGCATGGGCGTATCGTGGTAGGCGGCGCCTTTGCGGAGGTAAGCCGCTTCCAAGTCCGCCACCAGCCGCGACGCCTCGGGCTGGCAGAAGGTGTAGTCTTCGCTCCAGGCCAGCGACATGGCCTGGTGCTTGAACGCTTCGATGAAGGAAGACTGGTGCATCCAGTAAAACGGGTGCATGCTGCCCAAGTTCGCCGAAGTGTGCACCTCGTTGCCGAGCGCCGCTCGAAGCGTGCGGGTCTTCTCCGCGAACGACGCGATGCCCTGTTCGGTCCGGAACGCCAGGCTGTGCCAATACAGCCTCTTGAGCCCCGCGATGCCGGCCGCATCGGCTTTGCCGGCATCGGGCAACACACCGATCCGCACGGCAACGTCGCCCGACAAGGCCGCGAGCGGTTTCACCTGGTCCCAACCGGCCAGCCCGAGGCCCTGCGGTGATTCGCCACGGTTGCGGAGAAACTCCCGAAAAGCCTCCACCGCGCGGCTGTCGTTGGCATCGGTTGCGGGCAGCCCGATCTCGTCGCCGAAAGAGAGATAGTAGAACTGTTTTTCAACGCCGCCTTTGCGGACCCAGTTGCTGATCTCCTGCGGGTCCTGGGAGTGGTGATAGCACAGGGAGCGTTCGATGATGCCGCCATGATCTCTCGCCCAGGCGAGAATGGCCGGAACGACCCGGGGATCGGTGTTGATCGGAAACGTGTTCAGTCCCATCGCCTCGCGGAGCGCCATGTGCACTCCGACTTCATCGGCCAGGACGCCGTGGGAAGTGATGCCGCCCGAGGCGCCGAACAGCCGGATCTTCCTGGGCAACGGCCCCAACCGCGGCTGCCGGTCCAGTTCACGCGTGAGTTCGCCGCAGATCTCCCGGATGGTTTTCGTATGGGCCACGCCCTCGGGGCGGTGGAGATCGGGCTGCACCAGGATCGCCAGGGCTTTTTCGCCCGGCTCGCAGGTGAACGTCTTGACGATGGCTTTTGCGTTCGGCGCCAAGGCGATGTCGACGTCGAAGGGGAGGCTGGCAGAGTCGGGCGCGGCGTCTTTCGGGTGGGCGGCGATCAGGTACGGCGAGGAACTCTCGGTGTTCATCGTCGGTCCGAGATCGTACCACGGGCCGGCGGAGCCGGGGGCGATCCCGCCGGGCCAGTCGCCGTTCTTGCCGCCCGTGAGCCGCTTTCCATGCTCGTCGTAGAACTCGACGAGTTCCCGATAGGCCGGCTGGTAGAAATCGGGATAGCGGTGGTTCCAGTGGTTCCACGTGATGAAGATCGGCGCGGCGGCCTGTGGCGGGTTGCGGAAGCGGAAATAGACGTGGTTGGCCCGCCGCAGTTCGTCCAACAGCGGATACCGGGGCAGATGCGGCGCGGAGATGTCCGACAGGTCGCTGGTGATGAGGATCGCGTCGATCGAGCGGGCCCCTTTGGGCCCCGGATTGTCCATTTTGGAGAGCGTGATGCGGTAGCGGCCTTTCGCCAGCCTCGCGTCGTAGCCTTCGGCCGCGTCGTGATCGATGCCCCAGTTCCAGTACAGGTCGCCTTGGTGGGGCTTGTCGTTGAAGCAATAATGCTTGGCGGACTGGCGCAGGCCGTAAACGCGGTTAAACACCGCCGGCCCGGCGGGGCCCAGCGGCTCGATCCTCACGCCGAAGGCGTAGTTGAAATGCGGCGGGCATTCGTATTTCACCCAGACCTTGTAGACGCCATCGGCCGGCACCTCGAAATCGGCATGGATTTCCGCCGGATTGCCATCCGCATCGGTCATCGCCGCTCGGAGACGGCTGGCCCAGGCGCCGCCGAAAATCATATTCTGGTAGAGGTCGTGGCCCCAGCGGCCCACCTGCCACCCTTCGCCCGGACCGAACCGGTCCTGGTGGACACCTTCCATGTCTTCGCATTCGATGACGATGCGGGTGGTTTCCCCGGCGGTGCCCAAGAGCGGCCAGACCGCCAGCAACACGACGGTTAGCGGCTCGAACAAACCCCAGACGGGCGCCCTTGCGCAGTCCTTTGTCCGCGACCGATTCAAGAATGGCCGGGAGGCAGTCCCCGTTTTGTCCGGGCGAATTCGTGCGGAATGGATCGTCATGGCATGGCCTCAAACCCAGTACGTGGATCGCTCCGTCGCGTGACGGTGTTTCGCGACCGGCCCATCCGCCGGCCGGAATGGAAAACGACCGATGGCTTTCGACGTCGGCTCGCCTCTTCCGCGAGCGAGCCGGCGACCGCGGCGAATCGGTCCGGCGTTGCACTGATTCTGCACCATGCGGGGCCCGCGCGCCCAGACCCTACCGAGCAACAGCGGCACGTGAGGCCATGGCGAGGCATCGCATCTCCCATCAGGAATAATTATCGCAGTAGTAGTGTTTTCTGGCCATTTGAAAGCTCCTGGCCATCGGTCGAAAGAGCCGATTGCGAGCGTCTCCCTTGGTGTGGACCAGCGTTTATCACGCGATCAGGGGCGATCGGGGACTTCGCAGGATTCGCCGGCAATCGCGTTGTTCGATGGTCGGAACGGTGGCAGCACCAGGAAGCCAGCTTCTGCCAACGCCCGGCGGGCGTTGGCGTGCGATTTGGCGATGGGCAGGTCCACTCGGTGTGACCTCGCCATCGCCTCGTTCTACTTCACCTCCCGGATCTTGATATTCCGCCAGCGGACATAGAGCGGCTCTGCACGGGCGCCCACGCCGTGTACTTGCAAACCGATGAAGCCCTCGTGGTTCGACGGCTCATCGGTCAGGTCGGCGACCGGCTCGCCGTTGATCCAGGTCTTGATGTTCGGCCCCTTGCAGAGCACGCGGTACTGGTTCCACTCGCCATTCTTGAACACGTTCTGCTTGGGGCGGTCCTGGCTGAGCCAGCCGCGGCCGGTGGCCTCGCCATAGATGTAGCCGGCCCCGTCCGGAGAGGCCGCAATCTCGACCTGCGGGCCGAAGACGCGGTCGTTTTCCTTGATCTGGCTGCGAAGTTGCACTCCGCTGTTCAGTGCGTCATCGACCTTCACCTCGAACATCAGCTCGAAGTCCTTGAAGAGGTCCTTCGTGCAGAGGAAGGTGTTTTGCGTGTTGGAAACCGAGTGGCCGACAACCGCCCCGTCTTCCACGGCGTACTCCGCCTTGCCGCCGTGTTTCTCCCATCCGTCGAGATTCTTGCCGTCGAACAGGCTTCGCCACTCGCCTTCGGCGGCGTAAGACACTCCTGTCAGGGCTGTGAATACCAGCATTGCCAACATCCCTCGGAAGCATCGTTTCATGGTCGTATCTCCTTGGTAAGGACAATGGTCCGGCCAATCAAGACCGGCTCGAGTCTGACCCATGAGCCGATCGCAGTATAGGGTGTGCGGGAGGCTGTGGCAAGCTACGGAGTGTTTGGCAATTCGGCCGAATGCCGGGCCGGTCGGACAAGCGAAATTGTTCCAGAGGGGCCGGTCAGCGAACCGATAGCGAATATGCGGACGGTACCGGCAAGAGCGGCGTCGCGCGCCAAGCAGTTCTCCCAGGGAAGGGATCCTATGGACAGTGCCCAGTTTGCCCAGCAAGCCCAACAGTTGGCCAACGATGTTTTGGTCTGGGTAGGGTTCGGAACCATTGTCGGGCTGTTGGCCAAGGCGATCATGCCGGGCCGCGATCCGGGCGGGGCCGTGGCGACGCTCCTGATGGGCGTCGGCGGCACGGTGATCGGCTGCAGTTGCGTCTCTTATTTCTGCGGCTACCGTTTGACGCCCATCAGCATCCTCGGCCTCATTGCGGCCACGGCGGGCGCGTTCCTGCTCCTGCTCTTCTACCGGATGCTTGGCGGGCGATTCTTCGTCGAAGACGGCACCACGCTCCGCCGGCAGGTCCGGCAGCCGGTCTATCGCACGCGCCGGCCTGCCGTCGAGTACGTCGAGGACTGACCCTCGCCGGAAAACGGAATTCATTCCGTTCCCGGCGCTCCGCAGACAACTTTTCCACTGGGCCGGCATCCCTCCGGCGGGCAAATAGCCGCCTCGCTGGAGGTGGCAGTGGATTGCGCGTTGCCCGGCGGATATGATCGATCGAGCTGGGACTCGTGCTCCGCCAATTCTCCCTTCCCGGGTAGCTGAACTCGTAAGAGGCTCTAAGTCAACTCCCCTCTCCCGCTTCGCTCATAGGGGCAGGGGGTGAGGGCAGTCAGAGTTCTGTTAGGGCCTTGAAGAGTTCCGCACCAGAAGTCTTACGACTTCTGCTACGCGTCGCATCAAAGGTTGACGGAGCACTGGCTGCCCACACTCGACTCGGCAGTTTTTCGGAATTGACGGGAGGAACAGGCGTGGCCGCTTATGCTGTGATCGAGGTGAAGAAAGGACTGACCATCGTACCGCTGGCCCCGGGCGAATCGGCGGAGTCCGCGGCGAGCAAGCGGCACGGGCTGGTGGCCGACCCGGGGCCGTACCGAAGCTACCTCGATGCCTACGAAGCCCTGCTCCATCTGAGCAGCGAAGACAGCGAGGAGGAGGTCGAATAGCGTTCTACTTCACCCGGAAGACCACGTGGTCGATACCGAACATGTAGGACTTCACGGCCTTGTCGTTGGCCCCGACGATCTCGACGCCGAGCTTGTGTTCTCCTTCGGAAAGGTCATGGACGCCCAGGGAAATGGGTTCGGTCGGCACGACCTCGGGGTTGTAAAGGTCGATCGGGTCGCCGGCCTTCTTGCCGTCGAGATAGAACTGCACCATGCCGTAGTCGCGGGCCTTGGTCAGAACGACGCACACCTCCTGGCTTCCGGCCTGTTTGACGGGCAAGGAGAGCACGAGCTTGTCGCCGGGATTGGCGCCGGTCCACCAGAGATGGTCGTCGTTCTGCCACTTGCCTCCCGGGAATTGGGTCAGTTTCTGGGTCTGCACGTTGCCGCCGGACTTTTCCAGCACGTCGAAGCCGCCGGCGCGCAGGGGGCGTTGGGCATAGTAGTTGTGCCGCTTTTCGACCGGCACCGGCTCGTAGGGGTCCTCACCGCCGGGAGCCAGGTACCAGTTGACCGTGCATGCGTATTCGGTGCCTTTTTCGCCGGTCTTGTAGTACTTCTCAATCGCCGCCTCAAACGCCTTGTGAAACGGCACGTTGTCGATCACGTGCCAGCGGAAGACCGACTGGTGGCCCTGGTTGTTCTGCGTCATCGTCTGGCCGTGGTAGGCGCGCTGGAACAGCCCGGGGTGGCACCACGCATAGCCGAAATAGTCCTCGGAGCCGGTGCCGAAGGTCGAGGGATATTTCTCGCCGTCGACGAAGAACTTCTCGTCGCCTTCGCCCCACCAGCCGCCCTGCGGGTTCCAGACGTGCAGCATCACGCCGCAGAACCGGCCGTGGCCGTGGGTGCGGAGCATGACCCAGTCGGGCCAGCGGTCTTCGGACAGCTCGTGGACGTCGCGGTGCCATTTCGAGTGGAAGTAGCCGAGTTCGTCCACCGGCTGAGAGAGCGGGGCATGGGCCACCTCGAACTCGATCCGCCGATTCTTGCTCCCCTCGTTGACGACTTCAATACGGGCGCGCGTGCGGAACGGCATATACCAGAGCGCGTAGGCCCCTTCCTCGCCGATGCCGGTGGCGAGCGACCTGTAAAGGTTCACGCCCGGCGCGGTGCCGAAGAAATCGCCCACCGGGCACCAGACGGCCGGCTTCGGCTGGTCGTCCCAGGTGATCCGCAGGACGAGTTGGCGCGCAGCGGCCATCTCGTCTTCGCGGCCGGCGAACTCCGCCTTGCACCGCAGGGCCGTGATCGCGCGCGGGCCCTCGAGCTCGAGCGAGACGGTCTCTCCGGCCGGGATGTCGGCGGCGCCGCTTTCGACGCGTTGGCCCGGTCGCTCGCCGGCCGGGTCGCTGCCCAGGCTCTCGGCGAAGAACCGGTTAACCCGCGCCAGCGCCGCGGCCTCCTCCTCGGACAGGGCGGCCTTGAACGTCGGCAGTCTGGTTCCTTGGGGATACGTGGTATAGACGAACTGGTAGTAGCGGCCCCAGCCGGGGTCGGCCACGATCTTGCACGACTTCTGGTACGGTATGGGGAAGTAGAGGTTGTGGCCGCGGCAGCCCATTGCGCCCAGATCATAGGAAAGCATCGGGTAGTTCAGCGGAGCGGTGTCGCCGGTGAAGTAGTTCTTGAAGGGGAGATCGACGGCCGGTTGGTCGCTGCCGTCGAGGTAGATTTTCACGTGGCCGTCCTGGGCCAGGGCCGACCACGTCCGCCAGATGCAGCCCGGCCCCTCCATTTCCGCCATGACGATCTGGTCGCCTTCCTTGCGGATGAATGCGGGTCCGTCGTCGTTGGCGTCCCAGTGGAGGTACTTGCCGCTTTCGGCATCGTACTTACTGGCGCGGTCCCAGCTCGACCACTGGGCGCAGGTCTCGCCGTCGGCCGGCAACACCGCCAAACGTTCGAGATCGACCATCCGGTTCACCAGGTCGACGTAGGTGAGCGTCCGGTCGGCCCCGGCGAGAGGAAGGTGGCAAAGAAGCAAGGCCACGGCAAGCCATGGAAGAGCGCGGGCAACTGCTGGCATGGGAATTCCTTTCATCCTGGGGAAGGTCAGCAAGAACGCAATCCAAGGTAGCGTGTGTTGAACCGAAATGGAACCAGCAAAAACGGACCCGCATGAGTTACTCCCACCAGGCGAAGACCGGGTCGATGTTGTCGATCTCGGTCGTGCCGCCGCCGGCGGAGTGGCGCTCGACCTTCTCGAACCCTTCCAGCCAGAGACACTCCGACAAAGTGCTCAGGTCCACTCCGTCCGGCGGCTGGTAGTCGGGTTCCACCAGGGCATCGAGGACGACCGCTTTGTCCTGACCGGCGCCGGCCCTGGCGTGGACCTCGTCGAAATACTTTGCGTAGTTGGCAAAGGTGCCCTTGGCGTTGACGCCGGAAAGACTCACTTCCGCGGCCGTGCCGTGGAGTTCGTCCACCTCGGGCGAACCGAGAAGAGTGGCAGTGTCGCGGCCGTGCCGGGCTTCCGCATGCACCTTGTCGAAGTAGCGGGCCCAGAGGCGATAGCCCGGCCCGGTCAGTTCGCCTATGATGCCGCCGGCCGTAAAGGTGTCGTCTTGAACCGTGGTGTCGGTCGGGCCGGTGAAGTCGGAGAAGAACGCTTCGTCCGCGCCGTCGCCGGTGCTGTAGGCCATCACCGAGGGGAAACCGGCCGCCTTGTTCGAGTAGGCTGGATTGGCACTGCTGATCTGGATCGAGGACGGGTTGCCCAGAAAGGTGTCGTCGCCGGGCGAATCCTCCAGCGTGACCTTGTCCTCGGCGGTGTTGAGGTGGACGCGAGCGGCCTCGACATTGCCGAAGCCATAGGCGGTGACTTGGTAGTCGGGAGTGACCAGCACGGTTTCCAGCGGCTTGAGCTTGAGCGTGTCGGCGCCGGGGGTGTCCAGGACGACGAGCTTGTCGGGGCCGTCCTTGCCGTCGCGGCTGTAGGCGGTGATCGCGTCAAAGCCTTCGGCGTGGCGCCAGGCGCCCAGCGTGAGCATCCGCGCGGTGACCGTCGGGGACTTCAGCCAGTCGCCCTGCGGCGAGCCGCGGAAGATCACCTCGTCCGTGCCGTTCACGCCTCGCTCGGCCTTGCCGATCATCGTCGTGAAGCCTTGAGATGATGAGAATAGCCCTCGCCTGGGACCGGGACGAGGTCGGAGAGAATTCGAAGAGATCGTTGCCGGGCGAATCCCAAATCGTGGCCGTATCGGCTCCGCCGCCGCGCCCGTGGATCGTTTCGGCCTCGACGGTAATCGATTCACCGCCTCCGGTCATTTCGGCCTAGCCGGGACGCGCGGTATAGGTGTTGCCGGCGCTGGAGCCCCAGACGCAAGCGATGTCTTCGCCGTCGGCGCGATCGTAGTCGGTCCACTCGATGTTGGCGGTGGTCAGCGTACCGCCTTGGCCGGAAAAACTCTCCGAGGCCGGATAGAGCGTCGCATTGTCCGCTCCATTTGTACCCGTGACCCGTGAATTGCGCGTGGTCGTTGCCGCCCCTCCCATGGAAATCAGGAACAGCCTCGGATGCCAGGAATCGCTGTTGCGGGACGTCGACGTCGCCAGACCGCCACACCGATTGTCACGAGAGCTGTCGACAAGATCGCAAGCGAGGACGGCTCAGGTATTGACGAAATGGTCACACCGCCATCGACGAACGCGTCTACGAGCGGTGTCCCGCCAGAATTCTCTGCACTTGAAAAATCCCTATCCCACGTGAGGCTGTAGGTCTTTCCAGGGGAACTGTCCGACAGCTCGAATAGAAAACGCCCAATTTCGTTCGACGTCCCCAACGTCGGAAAGGGCGCACTGAGGAAGACCATCGCCGAGTACTCTGGAGCGTAATCGACGTCGAAGATTTTCGTGTCGACGTTGTCGAATGGCGACGTAAGAACAAAATCCGTGAGAGTCAGACCAGATTCCGCGTTCACCACCAAGGAGTAGGTTTCGAGGTTGTACCCCGAGGCTCCCGATAGGGTCACTCCAATCGAGCCCGTTGTCGCCGACGGACTGAGATCAACACTCTGGAGCGAAAGCGTACCGGCCCGCGCGACAGCACAGCACGCCAGCGTCACGACCAGGCATGTCAGACAGCGAATCATGGGACCCTCCTCATGCGAGCGCCGCTCGCGGTTGATTGATGGGCATCTCATCGCTTTGCCCTCAGCGTAGCACGCGTCAACGTGCCTTTCAAGGGGCTGATCACGAAATCCGACGTTAAACAATCCGCGTTCGCAAAATCTCGATTTTTTCCAGAAACACATAACAGCCTCGTTGGAGATCATCTCAGAAATCCTCGAGCCAAATCGGCCCAGACCTGTTCCGCAAGACAAGCTGCCCGAGTCTTACCGTTGCCGGTGTTGTTGCTCCTGCTGAGCGTCTGGGCAATCTCGAACAGGGTCTTTGCGTCCATCGTGAGCCGGTCCGTTGTCGACGAAATGTCGCGCGCCTGAGCAGACCCGAGTTCCGCAAAAAGGGCCTCACTGGCCTGGCGACTCTTCTCGGGTCTTGTCGGCTGGGTATTTGCCGCGGCTGGGTCGACTCGCAAGGCACTGGAAATTGTCGTTTCGACTGGATAGGTAGCCTGCACGCTGCGAGATTTGCCTGTTGCTTCCAAAGACCCAAGTGTCAGGGCAAGTCCTTCCTGCGGCACGACTGGTTCACCCAGGGGCAGACGATCGCCCAGGTGCTGCTTGATGCGCGTCACGTCCGAGGTCAGAATGCGACTGTCGCCGTTGATGTCGAAGAAGATGGAATAGCCGGCCTGGCCGGTGCGTTTGCCGAGATTCTGCTTGATAGGGGTAACGTCGCTGGTCAACGTCCGGGTATTCCGGTCCGCGTCGCCGACGACAACATTGAAGCGGAAGAGGAAGTCACCGCCCGCCGTGTTGTTGCCGGACGGATAGGTGCTGGTGCCGTCAATCCATTCGCCGTCCAGGAGGTTTCCGGTCTTGTCAGTCATCCCGCCCGTTTCGCCGTTCAGGTCGATAAGCAGCTTGTCGGGCTCGTCGATCGTCTGGTTGAGCCGCCAGGAGGCGACATAACTTGTGGCGTCGTAGGAAAAACTCGCCGCCGCAAAGGCGTATTGCGGCACGGTCACGCCATACAGAGCGAGGCCGCCCTCCACGACATTGACGTCTTCGCTGAACTGGACGGAAATCGTGTCGATGCCGAACCAAGGAAGCGTCTTGAGCTGGTCTGCCGAGCCGACTGGGACAGCGTAGCCGTAGGTATCGTCGCCGACGCCTGATGTTTCCAGATAGGTCAAGAAAATCGTCGTCCACGCATCTCCGCGGACCCAGACGTTGGCGACTGCCGGTGGCGTCGTGTCCGTCGTCCACTGGTCCGAGGCCAAGCCAGCCCCAGTGTTGCCCGCGTGGTCGCTGATGGCCGCTGCGCTGACCGTCAGCACGTACGTTCCTTCGCTGGCGGTGAAGGCCGACAGACCGGAGATCCGGTACGTCGTGCCGCTCAACAACGCCAGCGCCACGCTACCATCCAGCATCACCGGCGAGCCGTCTCGCATCAGGCTGACGTCGGCGTAGGTGAACGTGCCGAGGTCCACCAACTCGGACATTTGCACGTCGACCGTGCTCACCGCCGTGTTCCGCGGGTCCGGTAGAATCTCAACGACGTTCACCACGGCCGGCGAGACCGTGTCAGTTGTGAACGGCAGGCTGCTCACGCTGCTGAAGTTTCCCGCCGCGTCCGCCGCTCGCACGTGAAAGGTATGCAGGCCGTTGGCCGTCACGGTTGCCGTCGCGGAAAGCGTGGTTGCGGGCACAAACGTCCCACCGCTCTCCGGCGTCGGGTCATCCAGCGACCACCAGTACCCCGCCAGGCCGCTTCCGCCCGTGTCCGTCGAGGCCGTCCAATGGAACGTCGGCGTCGTGTCGCTGGTCACTTCGTCGCTGCCCGATTCGCCCGTGTCGTCGCTCAGCCCTGTGATGCTCGGCGGCGTCGGTGGTTCCTCATCCACCAGGGTGAATGTGATCCGGTGATCCTCCACTTCGCCATCTGGTGCAATCCCGGTTGGCGGGAGGCTGCCAGCCGTGCTGATCCGAAACCGCGCAAACGTTGCTCCGTCCAAGGCGCCGGCCGGAATGGCGAAATCAAGCGTTTGACTTCCCGCAACGAGGGTTTGACTGGTCCCGCCGAAGATATGCTCCGTGGGATGGCTCCACACGCCATCCTGGTTGAAATCGATCCACGCGTCCAACTTGCCCCCGCGCGGCGCGTTGACCGTCACCGTTCCTGTGCCGGCAGTCGACTGGCGCACGAAGAGCGGGGAATCGAAGCTTACCCCGTCCTCGTCGTCCGTGCCGTCGTTGTCATCTCCGAAGCCGCCGGGGTCTGGTTGCCCATTTGGATCGACGTCCAGCAGACTGCCCAGCAAAGGCGCATCTGCGACAATCAGATGCCCGACGCCCTGGTTGATGGCCAATGTGGGATACGCCGGATCCGGGGCATCGCCAAAATCGATTTCAGCGTAGTTGCCGAAATTGATGCCTTCGATCACTTGGCTCCAGTTTAGCGTCACCGTGTGCGCACCGTTGATGGTCACAGCCGGGACACTGGCGACTCGGAATCCCCAATAGTAGTTCTCCAGCGTCGGGAGGCATCGGCTATCTCGGTACTCGGCCTGCATATACTCGGCGGAGTTGTTGTACGAGCCACTCCGAATGTTACGGTACGTGGTCGAGTCCTCGGTCACGATCCCTTCGTTCCATTCCCATATGTTGCCGCCCTGGTCGAATGTGCCGTAGGGGCTCTGGGACAACTCGAACTCGCCGACCTCGGTGCGATAGTACGGACTGCCGATCAGCAGGCCGTAGTCAGGGTGGTAATAGTTGGCGTTGTTGCCCGGGTTCGTCGCCTCGTTCATGCTTCGTCCCGGTGTAGAATCGCTGCTGGTAGGATAATCGAAGTAATTACCCGTTACGCCGTCGTTCTTGTGATACGCCGCCTTGTACCACTCGTCTTCGCTGGTCACCGCCCATATCCAGTCCGGCTCGCGGTTGACGGCCATCAGCGCCACATCGGTAGTCGCGCCGTTGAGGAAGTACGCACCGTCCTCGGTAGTCGTCAGATCCTGTAGACCGGTTGGCTCGCCGTTGTGTAACCAGTTGGCGAACCGGGCCGCGTCTCCCCAAGAGACGTAGTTCACTGGGCGATCGGCCCAATCGGCGGCGACCGTGTATTCGTAGTTGCCCGCCGAGCCGGTGCGCTGGATTCTGCATCCGTCTTCGTTTGACCACATGTTCGTGCTATAGAGACCGTACGTGTCGGTGTCGGCGACCGCGTTGAGGAACGCAGTGTACTGGGCAGCAGTGACCTCGTACTTCCCGATGTTGTAGATGTAGTCCACACCTCCATAGCCGGCGTCGTGCGTGTCGTCGGCGTTGCCCGGATTGCCGACCGTGACCAGCTCAATCCATTGGGAAAAAGCATTGGGATAGGTCCGCTCCCAGCCGACTTGTGGGGTTCGACTACACTGTAGCTGCCAGGAGTGAGACCGGTAAACGAGTACCAGCCGCTCTCGGTTTCCGGGTCGATCGTACCGTTCTCGTCCAAGTCCCTATCCGCCGTCGTGGCGGTGTCGAGCAGGCCGCCCTGCATGTCTCGCAGCTCGATAGCCCACCCGTTCACGTAAGGTTCATCATTGTCTCGTTCGCTGTCGGCATCCAGGTCTAGCCATTTCCTCCCATGGATCTCACCAAGCTCCACGATTACGACCGGGTAATCCTCGACCTCACCATTGTCCGCTGGACCTGTGGGCGTGAGCCCGCCTTCCCTGCTGACCCGGAATCGCGCATACGTCAATCCCAAGGAATCCGGCGGCGCGGCATAAGGAAACAAGAACGTCCCACTCGAAAAGACGGTCTGGTTAACGATCTGCTCGTCTGGATGATCGAATACCCCATTCCGGTTCGAATCAAGCCACCCTTGGACAACCGATTTATCGGACACCCCCTGAACATCGACCGAAATGCTTGACCACCGTCCCGCTACAAGCGTCGAGATTACGACACCGTCTTCGTCATCGGTTGAACCTGTATCCGTTACGTCGTCTTGCGCGCCGTCCAATGGGGCGGCCGCGTCCGTTTCCGCGTCTCGACTGGATCCCAGCGTCGGGCCGGTGGCTGCGTGCCGCGGTCCGTTGCTGAAGAGCGCTGTGGAGTAACTGTCTGGTGCGTCGCCATAGTCCGCACCGACCGTCAATTCAAAGGATACTGAGGCGCACTCGCCGCTACTCCCGATCGCTATCATTACGACGGTGGCAGTTCCCGTTTGGCCCACCACCACGGGAATCGCTGGAATCGTGTAGTCACCGGGGGCAACGTCATCCACGGGTGGCAGAGTCGGCACAAGATCCGTGTTTGTTGATACAAACGACAAAGAGAACGAGCTATCTGCTGCGCCATCGATCGTGACTGTCAGCGGGCCCGCATTTGAGTTCATTGGGAGGTTTTGGCTGGCAGGAACCACTGCAATCGTCGGTGGCGGTGTCGAAACCTGCTTTAGATATTCTGTTTCGAACCCCGCTAGGATTGCAGACTCATTCTGCAACGTTTCGTAGAAAACCTTCAGCCTCCCGCCCGGTCCGTTTTGTCCAGTTCCGCCCCCACCTGCCCAGCCGCCGCCAGCAGGACCGCCGGGTCCGCCTGGACCGCCGTTTGCCCGGAAAGTCCCGCCATTCATGTCTATCCTAAGCCCGTCGAGGACGATCATGCCCGCCGCGCCACCGGCTCCTCCCCCTCCACCACCGCCTTGATCGAATTCAGATCCATGGCCCGCAGCACCGTTACCTCCACCACCGCCGCTTCCGCCGTTGGACGAGATAAGCCCCTCAACATCAATCAACGGTGCCGTGAGCCGAATGGTTGCACCGCCGGGCTCTCCCAGCCCACCGTTACCACCCGCACTTCCACTATCTCTGCCGTCGCCACCGGCACCACCACCGCCTCCCCCTGCGCCGTATCCCGATTGCATGTAGTCGTAGCGTGCGAATTCATCACCTACGATTACTCCCGGCGAAATTCCACCGGCACCTCCCGGACCGCCTAATCCAAAAGTGTTTGGTGCGATTCCCCCTCCACCACCACCGCCGCCAAAGCCAGCTCCTGGTTGCCCAAAGCCTCCGGCGCCACCGTTAGCCGCGGAGTTTGGAATCGTTCCGCCAGCACTCCCGCTGCCGCGAACTCCCCCTGAGTGACTCGATCTGGCGTCTCCCAGGATGGAGGATGTTGAGTCAACGAAGATGTTGTCAAATGCCGTTAGACTTAGCCAACCGATTGCAGG
>JABWBD010000519.1 GCA_013360685.1 Pirellulales bacterium | reverse complement strand
GCCAGCGCCTGGGCAACGCGACGATCCCGGTCCGAGTGCAAGTCGAGCCATTCGGGAAAATCGATCCGGAACGCCGCCTGATCGGCCACCGGCGTGCGGTAGTCCTCCACGACGGCCTCGGCCCATTCACCCGTATCGTAGTTCCGCCGATCGAGCCGTTCGACGACGAACCCGTTCTTCTGCCGGGCATAGCGAGACAGCACGTCACGGCTATTGAGGGAACTGCCCACACGACGGCCGCAGCAGACCTGGGCGATGCCGTAACCGGCCAGCGGTGTCGGGTAGGCCAAATCTTCCTTGCCGAGTTCGACCAGCCGTGCGTAGGCAACCAGCGCATTGGCAGCTACTTCGTCGATCGATTTCCTGCGGATATGCGGGGACACGACAAACTCGACTTCGACGGCCGTGCGGTGGGCAAGCTGACCACGACCTCGGCCGACGCGATCGGTCCCGGCGACATCGGGGTTGACATTGGAGAAAAGTCCATCGCCCTGTTCAAGGAGAACCTGGCCGGCGCCAAGACCGTTGTCTGGAACGGTCTCATGGGCATTTTCGAAATCAAGGATACCGCCAAGGGTGCCATTGCGGTTGCGCAGGCTCTGGCCGAGATCACGGCCAAGGGCGCGATCACGGTTGTGGGTGGCGGCGACTCGGTTTCGGCCGTTGAGAAAAACGGTCTGGCCGACAAGGTCACCCACGTTTCCACCGGTGGCGGCGCCTCGCTGGAGTTCCTGGAAGGCAAGGTCCTGCCCGGTGTTGCTGCACTCTCTGACAAATAAGTGGAACCGTCCGTACCTTCGCTTGCGGCCGCGTCAGGAAGTACCGATTGCTCGGAAGAAACAAGAACTCGAGAAGTTGTCGGATATCGGGGCCCGTTTCGCATCCGCGATCAACGACCCGGCCGCGAAGGCCCTCGCGGACCTGTGGCTAACGAAGGGCGAGGTGCAAAAGGCGGCCAATGACCTCTATTCGTTCTGGTCGCGAACGCAATCGAACGCGGACGAACCGAAGAAAGCAGCGATCCTGGCAGGCGTAGCGGCGATGCAGATTGAGCGGAGACAAGAGTAGAATTCGCTATCGGAGCCTTCCACGGCGTTGACGTAGAGGGCCTCGATTCGCTGCATGTCCCAGTCGAAATTCACGATGGCGAAGTAGAACCGGTCCTTGTCACTCGCAACGGCCAGTCGCTTGAACTCGCCGCGGAGCCTGGAAGTCGCACTCGTGTCGACGGGAAAGGTGTGAAGGCTACGAGAGTTTCCACGGCGCCCGCATGGGTCGTTGCAACATGCGGTTGATTTCCTCATCCGCGCTTCGCTCGGCAGCCGGGTCCCAGGCGAACTTACGTTTCAAGAGCTGAGCGATGTTGCCCAGGATGCAGAGGCTGGCCGTGCTGTGGCCGACTTCCACCGGCTCGATGGGGTCCTTGCGGGACTTGACCGCGTCGAGGAAGTTACGGACATGATCGGCATCGATGTCGTTGCGGCGGTTGGTTTCGCGGGTCGGATGGCTTCTGGGCAAATGAATCTCGTTGGGGCCGATCACCGAGTCCTTGATGTGGGTGGGAAAGGTTTTCGGCACGCCGCCGAGGCTGATTTCCAGCCGCCCCTCGGTGCCTTCGAACTTGGCGTACGAGGCGGGGTTTGTCTCGCAAGTCAGCTCGATCCCGTTCGCATAGCGGGCCCGGAAGGCCGTCTTGACCGCGGTGTCGAACAGGCTCCCCTTCGGCAGGAATTCCGACCCGTTGTCCTCGAATTCGACCGGCGTCGTGCCGTCCATCCCCAGAGCCCACTGGGCCATGTCGTTGGTGTGCGCGCCGAAATTGGCCGTCTGCCCGTTGGAGTAGTCGAGGATGTAGCGCCAGCGGTGGAAGCAGCGTTCGATGTGATAGGGGGCCTCGGGGGCCGGGCCGAGCCAGAAGACGTAGTCAAAACCCTCCGGAACGGGCTGCGGCTGCCAGCCCGGCCCCGGGCTCGGAAAACTGTTGGGTGCCGTCGTCGTCCACACGCGGCGGACCTCGCCGATCCGCCCGTTGCGTACCAACTCGCACGCCCGTCGCACACCTGGGCAGGAACGGAATTGGGCGCCGGTCTGGAACACGCGGTTGTACTTGCGGACCGCCTTGACCATCTCGCGTCCCTGGTGTATGGTCAGCGCCAGGGGCTTCTCGCAATAGACATCCTTGCCCGCCTGCATGGCCGCGATGGCGATCAGGGCGTGCCAGTGATCGGGGACGACGATCGCCACGGCGTCGATGTCCGTCCGCGCGAGCAATTCGCGGAAGTCCTTGTAGGCGTCGCAACCTTTCCCCCGGCTGACGGAGACCTGCGGCGGGGCGGGCGCGACAGCCCCGGGCTTGGCCGTCCCGGGCCCCAGGATCCGTTCGTAGACGGTCGCTTGCGGGTCGCCGCCGGAAGCCTTCTCGGCGTAGTACTCGTCGATCCACCGCTTGGCCGTTTCACGGCCGAGGACGCGCTCGGGATAGTAGTAACCTCTGCCGGCCCGGTTCACGTCGCAAACGGCCACGATCTGGACGTCGTCGTGAACCAGGAACGAGGGGACGATGCGCTGGGCCTGGTGCCCACAACCGATCTGCCCGACGGTAATCCGGTTGCTGGGTGCCCTGGCACCGAAGACTGAAGCGGGTACGATCTTCGGCAAGCTCACCGCGGAGGCGAGGGCCGCCGCGCTTTGAACGAAGCTCCGCCGAGTGCATCGGACCGATGGACGATGACGTTCGTTCATCATGACTCCTCTTTGGCTAAATCACGGGACGTTCAGCAGCAGCCACGTGCCGGTCTTGCCGGCCACGATCCGGTCGTATTTCTTGGCGGCAGCGATGGCGAACGGGCCCTCGCCCGAAAAATGGCACAGCGGCTTCTCCACGTACATGTCCTTGCCCGCCTGACAAGCGTGGATCGTACACAGCACATGCCAGTGCACGTTGGTGGCGATCAGCACCGCATCGACGTCCTTGTTGGCAAGCAGTTGCCGATAGTCGTGATAAGCCCGCACCCGCTCGCCTCCGGCCAATTCGCGGACCTCCGCCAGGCGTTTGGAATTCACGTCGCAGACGGCGACCACCCGCGAGCCCGGCGCACTGAAGCAAGGCAGCAACTCGCGGCAGCGGTGTCCGCAGCCGATGATTCCCAGGTTGATCGTCTCGTCCGGGCTGGGCGCGGCCGAAACGCCGGCCGCAGACAGGCTGACGCCGGCCCAAGTCGATGCCGCGGCACTGGTAGTCAGGCTCAGTAACTTGCGTCGGGTCGTAGGCGTTCGCATCGGATTCGCTCCAGGTATCTCGCAGACGGGCACTTAGTCGTAGAACGGATTTCAATCCGTTCAGTCGGAAGCGGAATGAATTCCGCTCCACGATGGTACCGCTCTTTCCAGCGGCGGATCGCACACTTGCTCCAGCCGCGGGGCGGCGTTATAGTGCGCGGAGCCGCTACTCGCTCTCAGCATAGCAGCCCCGACCCGCCACGAAAACGTGCCCGCCCTGATTCGTCTCCCCCATCCCCGTGAGCCCGTCCATGCGTCTCCAATCATCGCTCGCGTCGTTTCTGCCCGCATTTCTCTTGTTCGCTGCTGGGGCGTTGCCGGCGGCCGAGCCCGCGGCGGGCGGCTTGGTCTTGGAGAGCTTCGAGACGACCGAGAACACGTCTGGCCTGACGCTGGAAACGGGACTGGCGCGGGAGGGCATGGCGTGCGGTCGCTGGGAGCGGATGGACCAGACCAGCGGCGTGGGATTGAAGAAAGTCCCCCAGGATTGGAGCGGCTATACGGCCTTCTCGCTATGGCTGCACAACTCCCAGGCCCTGCCGGGTGCGTCGTTTGTGATGATTGTCAGCTCGGAGAACAAAGCGAGCGACGGCCCGGATTACTACTCGTACCGCTTTGACCTGGGCCGCTGGACCGGCTGGAAGCAGTTCGTCGTTCCGTTTGCCGAGATGGGCCGGGCCCGCCAGCCGCGGGGCTGGGATCAGATCGATGCGGTGCGGTTCACGGCCGCCGGCTACGATCAGACGCCCAACCCCGAGGCGGTGGTCTGCTTGGACGACTTCCGCCTGTTGAAGATCGCCCGCGTCGAAGGCCCCCGGCTGACTGAGGCCGACCTGTTTGCGGCGATCAACCTGGACTATCCCGGACTAGAGAAGCTGAAGCAGGCCGTCGAGCAGCAGGACTGGGCGGCGGCGAAGGTGGCTTGGTTGGAGCATCTCAAGACGCGACGCTATCCCCGCTGGACGATCGACTGGCGCAACCGTCCCGCGCCAAAACCCCAGGCGCCTCCGGGCGGTTCCGACGGCTGGGACTACTTCTCCTGCAAGCTCCGTTTCGAATGGAGCGGCTGGAAGCAGTTCCGCCTGGAGAAGAAGGATTTCCATTCGGCGCGCAAGCCCATCGGTTGGAACTGGATCAACTATGTGAGCTTCAACGCTTCCGGATTCAACCAGACGCCGAATTCCGAGACGGTCGTGTACTTCGATGACATCC
>JABWBD010000100.1 GCA_013360685.1 Pirellulales bacterium | reverse complement strand
GACAACGCGATCAAGTACAGCCCCGGCGGCGCCTCGGTTCGGGTCGACGCCCTGCGAACGTCCGGCGAGATCCTCATCCGGGTCACAGACCGGGGCAGCGGGATCAGCCGGGAACACCTGCCGCGGATTTTTGAGCGGTTCTATCGCGTCGACAAGGCCCGGAGCCGCAAGCTGGGGGGGACCGGTCTGGGATTGGCCATCGTCAAACACATTGCCCAGGTGCACCGCGGTCGGGCCAGCGTGGAAAGCAAACTTGGGGAGGGGACCACGTTTTCCCTCCATCTGCCCGTCTCTCCACGCGAGACCGCAACTCCCAGGTTGGAGGTCGTCGCTGATACGGCTTGAGCCACAAGCGAGTCACTTGCGTCCTCTTTTCTTCTTCTCGTTCGCGTTCTTCCTGGCGTCGGATGGTACCACGGAACTGTTGCCTGCTTGTTGCTTGGCCGCTATCAGGGCCGCCGTGAGGGTCTCGCGGGCCTTGGCAATTGCGGAAAGATCCAACTGACTCAGGGCAATTCTGAGTTCGTTCAACGCGTGATCGTCATCCGCGGCATGCCTCAGGTATGTGACGACGTGATCGATGTAGGCGGCGAGTGTTAGCAGAACTGGGTCGTCCGTCTTGCGGCACTCTTTCCTGATCTTTTTCAGCTTCTTCGTTAACATCTCATTCCCCTCTTGCTGTGCGTCTCATCCCTCAGCCGAGTCCATTTTTCCTTCGACCCAGGCATGCGGCACGCGAACAACAACCTCTCGGAACGGAGGAGCCGTGCGGACATCAACGTGTGTTGCATCGGCTGCGAGGATCCGGCAAGGAATGGAGTCCTTGCTGCGCCGCAAGGATCCGATGAACGGGGCCAGATTCACCAACACGCAGTCGCCTTTTTCGAAGTTCATCTCAGAGTCCTCCTGTCAACGGTTCGATGCTATCCAAGGGTCGGCGCAGAAATCCGTTTCAGAAGTCCCTGTCTCCTCTTGCCAAATCTGCCGGAATGCATCGGCGATTGACCGACAGAGAAAGCCCTATCTTTATCAGACCCGGACGCGATGATGTCAATAGCCCCTCTCCGACACGATGTGGCCTTCCCACGTCAGAATCAATCTCCTGATGGGGTGCAAGCGAAATACCGCAGGTCATTTTGTTAGCGTTCTGTTAGCCATTGATTAAAGACACACCTCTTCCGAAGGATCAGGCGGAAGCAATGGACAGTGTTCGGGTCGCAAGTTCGGACTGCCCTCACCCCCGGCCCCTCTCCCGAAGAGGACGAGGGGAGCTTGGATCGCTCACCATCGTTCACCATCGTTCCCACGCTTCCGCGTGGGAACGCAAGGTTGGACGCTTCGCGTCCCCGAATCCTACCGTCAATCTCGCCTCACCAATCCAGTGCCTGGACCTTGACAGCGGGCCCGTGCCTGCCAGACTCATAGATCGAAGGTCCGGAATACCCCTGGGTGGCGGAGAAAGCGATATGACCCTTACTGGACTGCGATCAAAGCGAATTCGATGGGCGTTCTGCCTGTTTGCGTTGATGCCGGTGTGTCCCGCACTTGGCTGGGAACCGGTTGGGGTCACTCCGGAAGCGGTTGGCGTCTCCTCGCGGAAGGTCGAGGAGTCGGACACTGCGGCGAAGTTGCTCTCCTACTACGAGGCGATGTCGGCGCCGAAGCCGTTTCTGGTTCGCCGAGGCGACGCGTTCGAGCAGCATCGCGAGCAGTTGCGAGAGCGATTGCTGCAAAGCGTCGGGCTTTCGCCTTTGCCCCAGCGCGTGCCGCTGGACATTCACGCTTCGGAACCGCTCGACCATGCCTGGTGCACCGCGCGGCGGGTGGCTTACCAGCTTTGGCCCGGCGTCTATTCGACCGGACTGCTCTATATGCCGAAAGAACTGGCGGAGAAACCTGCCCCGGCGATGCTCTGCCCGCATGGCCATTGGCAAGACGGCAATGCGCACCCCGAGGTCCAGAAGCGTTGCCTCTGGTTCGCCCGGCTGGGCTACGTCACATTCTCGACCACGCAGAACCACTACGAGGATCTCGCGGTCGGCGTGTCGCATCAGACGGTCATGATCTGGACGAACATGCGGGCCTTGGACTATCTCGAATCGCTTCCCGAGGTGGACCGCACGCGCATCGGGGCGGCGGGCGCATCCGGCGGCGGCCTGCAGACGCAGATGATCACCGCGCTGGATCCGCGGATCAAGGCGGCAAGCATCGTGGGGCTCACGTGCGATTTCCGCCGGATCATGTTTCCCGATCGCCACCACTGCACGTGCAACCACTTCCCCGGAGTGATGCAGTTCACCGACCATCCCGAGATCAGCGCACTGGGAATGCCCGCCCCGATCCAGTTTCTCACGATGAACGACTGGACCAAGGATTTCGCCCAGGAGAGCTTTCCCGCAATCCGGGCCCTGTACGAAGCCAGCGGGCATGCGGACCGCACCGAGTGCCGATACTTCGATACGGGCCACAGCTACGACCGCCCGAAGCGGCAGGAGACGTACCGGTGGATCCAGCGATGGCTGCGGCAGAAGGAACTGTCCGACGCCGATGCCGAACCGGCGGATGTGCCGACGTTCCCGGCGGCGGAATTGACGGCATTGAAGGCCGCGGCGCCGGAGGACCGGGGCTTTGCCGAGATCGGCAAGATCTACGAGCGAAACCATGGATATCGGGCACCCGATTTGTCGAGCCAGGCCGACTGGCAGGGCTATCGCCGGGAGATGATCGGGCATCTGGAGCGGTTGCTCGGTCTTCCCGCGGCCTTGCCGCCGGGCAACGCCGGGCCCGTGGTGCTTGACCGGAGAGCGGAAGGCGGCCTCGCGATCGAGCGAGTCGCCTATCCGAGTGAGGGAATGCTCGTCGTTCCGGCGTTCGTGGTCCGCCGGGACTCGTCGAGCGGCAGGCTTCCGGTGGTCGTGATGCTGGCCGCCGCGGGCAAGGACTCGATCGTGATGGAAGAGGGGCCGGAGTCCGCCAGGGAAATCGCGCGGGGTGGGGCGCTGGTCGTCGCTCCCGATCTCCGCTGCTACGGCGAACTGTTTTCAACCGGAGGCAAGGATGAGAACCTTCAGCGGCAGGCCTGGGAGCGGAACGGCATCGTGTGGGGCCGTCCGGCGCCGGGCATGTCGTGTACGGATCTGGCCGCCGTTCTGAACGGACTGGCTGCCCGCCCGGACGCCGACATGGCACGGGTCCGCGTGGTCGTTCGCGGCGGCGGCTTGGCCATTGCCGCGGTGTTTGCGGCAGTGATGGATGGCCGGATCTCGGAGGTTGATGCGGATTTCGGCGGCTGTTGCTTCAGGAAACGCGATCTTCCGCTTGTGCCTTTCGTGCTCCGGCACGGCGATGTTTACCAGTGGGCCGCAATTCTTGCCCACCGGCGAGTCACGCTTCGCGGCGTACCGCCCGAGGCCGGCAATACCGCGTGGATTGCGAAAGCATTTGCCCTGGCAGACAATTCCGAGGGACTTGCGGTTGTACCCAAGTAGTCTTGCCACCATCGTTCCCACGCTTCCGCGTCACCATCGTTCCCACGCTTCCGCGTGGGAACGCAAGCTTGGACGCTTCGCGTCCCCGAATCCTGCCGCCGCACACGGTTGACTTTGCGAACCCGCGCGTCAAAATGGTGCGGGATGACATTGGCGAGAAAGCCGGGAGAATGTAGCCATGCGAGGCGGAAAGCGAGAAAGACAGAGACGCGAAGCGTGGGAACGATCGCATTCCGAGGGACTTGCCGTTGTATCCAAGTAGTCTTGCCACCATCGTTCCCACGCTTCCGCGTCACCATCGTTCCCACGCTTCCGCGTGGGAACGCAAGCTTGGACGCTTTGCGTCCCCAAATCCTGCCGTCAATCTCAACCTCACCAATCCGTACACACCGGAAACAGCCCGGCCTGCCCCGCGTAACTCCGCGCGCTGGAATGCCGCCAATGCAGCGGATCGTCCACGTAGCTTCTCTCGACCGGGTTGTTGTGGCTATATTCGATCTTCTGCCACATCATCTCCTCGCTCTGGATCTCTTCCGGATGCGAGCCCTCCTGCCAGACCTGATAACTCCTGTCCGTCTTGTGTGCCGCCTTCTCCCAACGGAACTGGTCCAGCAGTGTCCTCGCCCCCTTTGAGTCGAGGAAGTCGATGATCCGCCGTGCGGTGTAGGACTTGAAGATCCCGATATCCTTGGCAAGGTCGCTTCCGGATGCAATCAGGTGGAGGTGGTTTTCGAGGATGACATACGAGAATACCTTAAGCCGCTCCCGCTCGCGGAGCCAGTTCCAGGAATCGTAGACCATCTGGAAAGTCTCCGGTCGGGTAAACACCGGAAGCCACCCGACGATTGTGCACGTGAGGAAATACGGATGGTCGTTCTGGTACACTCGATAGCGGTCGCGGCTCATCGGGGTGGGGCCTTGTGGAGAGGCGTGGGTTGGGAATCCAACAAAGGGCAGAGACGCGAAGCGTCGAGGACTTGCGTTCCCACGCGGAAGCGTGGGAACGATGGTGTATGCTGTCGCGTCGCGGCCCGTCAGTAGTGTGGTTGGGGCATCCGCCGCATGCAAGTCCCAACCACCCACCTCGCCACCATCGCACCATCGTTCCCACGCTTCCGCGTGGGAACGCAAGCTTGGACGCTTCGCGTCCCCGAATCCTGCCGCCCCACACGGTTGACTTTGCGAACCCGCGCGTCAAAATGGTGCGGGATGCCATTGGCGAGAAAGCCGGGAGAATGTAGCCATGCGAGGCGGAAAACGAGAAAGGCAGAGACGCGAAGCGTCGGGGACTTGCGTTCCCGCGCGAAGCGTGGGAACGATGGTGGCGATGGTGTTTGCGGCAGGAGTTGTTGTCATCACGCTCGGCACCGGCGTCAGGCTCGTTCGCGCAGAGTCGCCAGATTACCTCAGAATCGCCTGCGACTATGCGGATGCGATGATCGCGCAGGGCCGGGATACATACGGCAGCGAGCACTCGCCGCTTTTTGCAGAGGCGCTCGACCGTAGCACGATGCGGATGCTCGAAGGTGATGCATTGAAGAAGGTGGAGGCCATTCCCCGCGAACCCTGGGGCGTCCGCCCACACGACCGCATGATCTCCGGTGGCAACCCGCAACACTGCGAGAATCTCTACCAGGTCCTCTACGCCCTGGCCGAACTCACCGGCAAGAGCCGCTACGCCGAGGAAGCCGACCGCTCGCTCGAATTCTTCTTCAAGCACTGCCAGAGTCCGGCCACGGGCTTGTTCTGGTGGGGTGAACACGCGGGATGGGATTTTCATGGGGAAAAGCCGATCGACAAGCCGGCGGGAAAGACGCACGAGTTCTACCGGCCGTGGGTCCTGTGGCAGCAGAGTTGGCGGCTCGCGCCCGAGGCATGCCGCCGCTTTGCCCTGGGGCTTTGGGAGCACCAGATCGGCAACCATGAAACGGGCGACTTTTCCCGCCATGCCGCGATCGATGCGCACGCCCCCGGCGCCGATGCCCCTTACGCGCGCCACGGCGGGTTCTATATCGAGACCTGGGCGGCCGCCTACGAAAAGACTGGTGAAGAGGTTTTCCTGCACGCGATCGAATCGGTGCTCGACGGCCTGGAGCGGGCCCGGCTCCGCGAAGGCGGCTACTTGATCGGCGGTTCCAAGCGCAACGGCGGCCGGAGAGACCACGATCTTTCGCTGGCCGTATCCCTGGGGAATGCTGCCGCAACGGTGCCGGCCGCGTTGGCGGCGAAGCTGCGCGGGGTGGCCACGACCAATGACGAGATCTTTGCCAAGTCCTTCGCCGGCGCCGGCGGCGCCGGCCTCTGGTCGAACGCCTACGGCGGCAGTCCGCTGGCTGGCGTAGCCGACGTGTGGATGCTCCGCTATCGCCAGGTCGGATCGGACGTCTACCGGCGGGCTGTGGTTGATGCCGCCGACCGCTATCGTACGAGCAAGATCAACCTCGGCGAGCCCCTTTGGCCCGGAACGGTGGGCAGCGCCGTCCTCTTGATGCTCAACGCGCACGAACTGACCGGCGAGAAGAAGTATCTCGATGCCGCCGATCGCTTTGCCCAGGAGGGGGTGCGGCTGTTCCTCGCCGATGGCCGCCCGCTGCCGAAGGCTTCGCACATGCACGACCACTACGAGGCCGTGACCAACGGCGATACGCTCATGCTCGCCTTCCTGCGGTTGTGGCAGGTCCGCAACCGCCCGGAAGCGAAACTCGAGTGGATCGGCTGCGATCGGTGAGGGGCTTGGTGGGATGCCTTTTGGAAGCTTGCGGCAAAGCGGTGAGGGTGGATGGATCGGTTTGAAATGGGGCAACAGTAGAGACGCGAAGCGTCGGGAACGATGGCAGAAAAGTGGGGACGATCACCATCGTTCCCACGCTTCCGCGTGGGAACGCAAGGTTGGACGCTTCGCGTCCCCGAATCCCGCCGCCCCACACGGTTGACTTTGCGAACCCGCGCGTCAAAATGATGCGGGATGACATTCACTATCGTACCCACGCTTCGCGTGGGAACGCAAGGCTGGACGCTTCGCGTCCCCAAATCCTGCCTCCCCACACGGTTGACTTTGCGAACCCGCGCGTCAAAATGATGCGGGACAACATTGGCGCGAAAGCCGGGAGACAGTAGCCATGCGAGGCGGAAAGCGAGAAAGGCAGATACGCGAAGCGTGGGAACGATCGCGGCGATGGCACGATGGCAGCTCAGGAGAACGATTATGAAGAAGACCGTGCTGGGTTGGTTGTTCGCCGTGGTTTTGGTGTACGTTCCAGGCGCCGGGGCGGCTCCAGACGGCCAGGCTCCGCCCTGGAAGGCCGGCGCTGCCTCCGCAGTGATCACGCCGCAGCGCCCCTTGCCGATGGCCGGGTACGCGGGCCGAAAAGAACCGGCCGAAGGCGCCGCGCAGGAACTCTTTGCCAAGGCGCTGGCCATCGAGGACCAGGACGGCAACCGGGTCGTGTTCCTCACGATGGATCTCATCGGGGTGATCGGCCGGCTCCGGACCACGGTCGCCGAACAGGTCCAGCAGAAGTACCAGCTCCCGCCCCACGCGCTGGTGATGAACGCATCGCACACCCACTGCGGGCCCGCCTATGGTCGCGACGAGGCCAAGGACTATTTCGACTCGCTGGCCGCGAAGCTGGTGGAACTGGTGGGCACGTCGCTCGAACGGCTCGAACCGGCGTCGCTGGCGTACTGCCTTGCCCGCTGCGGGTTCGCCATGAACCGCCGCACGCCGACCGAGAGCGGCTATCAGAACCATCCCAACCCGGACGGGCCGGTCGACCACACGGTGCCCGTGCTCCGCGTGGCCGCTGCCGGCGGCGAACTCCGCGCCGTGCTTTTCGGATACGCCTGCCACAATACGACGATGGGCTTCCGCCAATGGCTCGGCGACTACGCCGGCTACGCGCAGGAGTATTTTGAGAAAGACCATGCCGGCACCGTCGCGCTTTTCCTGATGGGTTGCGGCGCCGACCAGAACCCGTATCCCCGCAGCCAGATCGAGTATGCCCAGAAGCACGGCCGCTCGCTGGCCACGGCGATCGAAGCGGCGCTGGAAACCGGCCAGAAGACCCCGCGCCACCAACGGCCGCTGGCAGGTCCGCTGCGGTGCGCGCTGGAAACGGTCGATCTGGAATCCGCCACGCCGAATCGCCCCGACTTTCCGTACCCGGTGCAGGTCGTACGGTTCGGCAACGACCTGTCGATCATCGCCCTGGGCAACGAAGTCGTCGTGGATTATGCGCTGCGGCTGAAACGCGAGTTGGCCGAGCCGTCCGGGCCCGCCATCTGGGTCGCGGGCTACTCGAACACGTACGACGACTACATTCCCAGCAAGCGGGTTCTCGAGGAAGGCGGCTACGAGGCCAAGTGCTGCCCCTGGAAGGCGACGCTGGAGGAACGCATCGTAGGCAAGGTGCACGAGCTCTACGGCCGGCCGGCGGCCGCACCGCCCGCGGCGCCGGCGGAAGGCAAGCAGTAGAAGCTGGCGGCGATGCGCGGTCCCATCGTTCCCACGCTTCCGCGTGGGAACGCACGTTTGGACGCTTCGCGTCCCCCTATCCTATTCCCCGCGAATCCAAGCCTCCGCATCGATCACTAACTCGACGATTGTGCACGTGAATAGACACGCGTGGTCGATCTTCTCGACAAGGCAATTGCTTCGCTCAGCACCGAATTCGTTGCGACACGTTGTAGCATCCTTCTTAGCCGCGAAGCGGCGGACGTCAATTGCCAGGGGTGTCAATTCCAAATATGCAAGACGCCGGCCCAACCGGCGATTTGTCCGGCGGCATTCTCGACAACTTCAAAGTATCCTCCGCGAGCGAATTAATTGCGATCGAGATCGTCCAGATCGACATCATCCGCCCCGGCGGAGAGTACCCCGTACTCCCGGCGCACGGAGAGCAGCACCGCGCGGATCGCCCGAATACATGCCCGCCAAACCAGGGGCGAAATCACGCCTCCTTGCGGGCTGCCGGCCTCGGGATAGCTGATGCTCCCCTCCTCCATCACGCCCGCCTTGAGCCACTTTCCGATCAAACGTCGCAGCACGCCGTCACATACCCTGCGTTGAAGAAACTCCCGCAGGTGGGCATGATCCAGCGTGTCGAAAAACTTGCGGATGTCCACCTCCAAAATCCAGCCGCCCTCGCTGTCCATCGTTTGCTATCAAGGCACTGTGACTCCCTGCCGGCCCTCCCGCCGCGCTTCGTTGCCTTCGCTTGGCGGTACCACGAGAACACGCTTGTTCGCTCCCGCTGCCGCGGCGTGTACGCGGCGGCGGGCCTGGGGTTGTTCCGGTTGTTCCCCGGTATCCCCGTCCGGGTCTACTTTCGTGGAGACGACAGGAGCTCCCAAGTCCCTGGGAACCCCCCATTCCCATTTGCACATGATCTCAGACCCCGGTCGGCCGATCCCCTCAGACCAGTTACGAGGTCTGATCCACAGCACAGTTACAGAAAGCCACTCCGCCCGAAATTTTGCAACACCGGCGAAGCTCGTCGCACAATTCCCGCCTGTCCGCCCCGATTTGCGGTTCATCGTTACGACGCTTTGCGTCGTAACGCAATCTCTCGACGCTTCGCGTCCCTCTCGCGCTCCCCCGCCTCGCACGCACTCACCGCGCAAGAACCGTTCCTGCTCGCTCACCGCGTCGTGTTCACCGCCCCCGCAACGCTACCGGATGCTCAGGGTCTGCCAGAAATCGGAAAATCGCGTACTCGTCCGCCAAATCCAACAGGTGGCCGGCCCTGAGTCGAGCGTCGCAATCCTGACACGACGGAACACTCGCACAGACGCCGAGGAGTCCTTGAACACCCCGCGCTCGGCCCAGGTCTCCCGACCTCGCCGAAATCGCCTGCAACGTCGGCCGCAATTCGTTGCTCGCCGCGCGCCAAACACCGCGCACCCTCATGTCTCATTCCTCATTTCTCATTCCTCATCTCTCCTCCTGTCCGCCAATACCCGAACCGATGCAACACTTGGTCCGAAAGGGTGGATCCACTTACGTCAAGCCATTCTTTCCCAACCGCCTCGCACGCAACCACTTGCGCCGTCGCCTCTCGCCGTAACTCATGCAACACCAACTCAAGGCCGTTGCGTGGACGACAGATCCCCCCTCCAGCCCCACAGCGCACATGGAACGAACTCGATGGCCCGCGCCTGTACCGTGCTTCACGACGGGCCGCTGGCGCCCGAAAGCCAATTCGTGGATTACGAGATCCGGTTCTCTTCAAGACCAGGAAGGGCCAGAGGTATCGAGCGTTGTTTACCATTGTCGAAAATGAGGTTCGAGTACTCCACGTGAGAGGCCCCGGCCAAGACGTAATGACGGAAGACCAACTCGGGAGCCCCGCCGACCTCGGCGAGCAACTCTCCACGACCCGTTCGCGGACGTGCAGGGTGGACGCACATGACGATACGTCCCGTATTTGCCTTGGCGCTCGCCTAAATAGCCGGCCACGGCATCCACAATCACCTCCAGCGTCGCCACGCGGCTTCAGCGGGCCCAAATGCGGCAACCGCGCGTCGTCCGGCTGATCCCCCAAAAGCCGCCGCATCTTCGCCACGAAGCGATCCGAACCCACCAGCAGTCCGCGAAAGCGCGCCGGAATGAGGGCGACGGCGGCGGTGAGGTCCACACCCGCTCTCGCACGAACCGCGCATAGGTTCTTCGCGCCGCTGGGGCATCGCCGTCGAATTCACCCAGCACTCCGCCGTACGTGATCCACGGCAACGTGTCGTTGGCCCGAACCTAGCCTCCGTTGCTGCTCCAACGATACGCCTCGGGCCGCGCGTATCAATAACCGTTCATGCACACGGTCGGTGACTGGTCCGTTTTTCGGGCAGTTGAGGTGCTTTAAGGACCAACGACGTTGGGCGAAAACATGGACCTGTCCCCTTCCGCCCCGTGAACGGTTACGGCCGCGCCACCAGTCTTTCCCCTCGGATCTCAGTCTTTCCCCTGCGGCACCTAGGGATGTGCGGTCGGATTTTCGACCATCAGCCCTTCGGCCGCAGCCGCGTGGTTCAATGTTTGGTCGGCACAGACGAACACGGGCGGCGGCAATCGCGCCGAGTCGTACTCGCTTCCCAGGCGCAGTGCCGTCGCGAGTTGAATCGCATCGTAGGCGAGAATCGGATGGACGCCAATCAGTCGTGCCGCAGCGTCCAGCATGGCGGAGTCGAGCGTAAGAACACGGAAAGCCACGGCCACTTCGTGGAGAAAGGCAGCCGCGGCTCGTTGAGTATCCGCAACGCCGATGTGCCCCATACGGTGACGCCGGTACAACGCTGTGATCACTTCCACGCGCGTGACCGCCGCCAACCAGCAGACGTTATACGAGCCGGGATCGGTCAAGGCGATCGTCCAGCCAGTTCCAACCTCCGTCACGTATCGTTTGGCGATAGCACTGCTATCCAGGAAAAAGGTAGCCACTTACCTTCGCTCCGCGAGAATCGTCTCGGAAAGGCCCGGACCGGGCACGTCCAAAGGCCGAAAGTCCACCGCTGCGGGCGGTGCGTTGAGTTTCTCCAACAGTCCACGCGCCTCCAGACGACGCATCAACTCCGCTTCCTTCCATTCGGACGCGCTGAAATCGGCACGGTCCTCTACGGTGAGCAACACGCGCTGGCCGTGGGACAAACCAATCACCAACGCCTGGGGACGAAACACGCCATTCTCGTAAACCGCCTCAATGACTTGCGACATCCGGCACCTCATCCACAAAACTAACCCACTGCAACAACTGGATTATACGTCGCACTTGCGGGTCGGGTACAGACCTGCCTATACTGCCGGGCGAAAATCTCGGGGATTGCGCCCGCGGCGGTCCGTGCGCCGCCTGATGCAGACTCTGCGGCATGGTCATCCGCCGCCCTCTCAACGACGCTCGGCAAGCCACTGCTTGAACTTCAAGAAATCCGCCAACGATGCGCACTTCACCCTCCGCTTGCACCATGGCCGATGTTTCGTACGTGGTCATCGCGGCGTCCCCGACTCCTGCACGCTCCAGGACGGGCACTTCCGCGTCGCGCCCCGTTGCCGCGGACCTCCCCGGTCGGTAGATTGCACCCGTGGAGACTTCGCGGGCGATTGAATCCGCAGAAGCAACGGTGCATCCTCCAATCCCCACGCGAAGTCGGCTCAGTTCAACGCACGATCGATCCGGCTGAGTACAGCCGGATCGATCGCAATTCGTTCCGGCAACGAAATCGTCGTGCTCGTGCTCAGCCGCTTGCGGCGGTGCTCGTGCTCGTCATCGAGGTGTGGCTTCGATGACGGAAATCAGGTTCGACCACGATCGACTCGACGTTTACCGGCCGGCGATGGAGTACATGGCCGAATCGTTCGCGGTCGCCAAGGGAGTGTCGGGGCTTCACCGTCACGCTCGCGGTTCCGCGTTGGAGTGTGCGGCGGTGCAAGATGTTCTCGCGGCATCCGGTGGGTTGGGCGCGGCGTCAAGCTGGCTTTGAGGCGAAAGCTCAAACGGATCGTCTCGATGCTCACTCGGATCTCGATGGCATCTCGTGATGTCTTCCGCCTTCCCTCACGCCGTGATCCCCTTCGTCAACGCCATGAACGCGGTCTCGAGGTTGATCTCGTCTTCCTGGAACGTCTTGAGCTTATAGCCGCCCTGGACCAGGATCGTCGCCAGGTCGCTGTAGTCGTCGATGTCCTTGGAGAGCGTGGCATAGATGTGGCCGTTGCGCAGATCGACGCGCTCGACCGACTGGTGCTGCTCGATGAGCCGGGCGGCAGCTTCCTGGTCGCCGACCACGCCGATCTTCACCAGCGGCTGCTCGCGGACGCGGCGCATCACTTCCGCCACCTCGGCGTTGACCAGCAGTTCCCCCCGCTCGATGATCCCCACCTTGTTGCAGATGTCGGCCAGCTCGGGCAGGATGTGGCTGGAAACCATGATCGTCTTGCCCGTCTTGCCCAGTTCCTTCAAGAGCGTGCGGATTTCAATTCGGGCGCGGGGGTCCAGGCCGCTGGCCGGTTCGTCGAGGAGCAGCACCTGGGGATCGTGCAGGAGCACGCGGGCCAGGCCGAGCCGCTGCGTCATGCCGCGCGAAAGACTGGTCACGAAGGCGTCGCGCTTGTAGCCCAGGTCGACCAGGGCCAGCACCTCCTCGCAGATCTTCCGGCGGGCCGGGCCTTTGATGCGGTACGCGGCGGCAAAGAACTCGAGATACTCCATCACCTTCATGTCGTCGTACACGCCGAAGAAATCGGGCATGTAGCCGATCAGGCGGCGGATCTCCTTGGGATGCGTGTAGATCGAGTAGTCGCAGACATAGGCCTCGCCCCAGGTCGGCTGCAGCAGGGTTGCCAGGATCCGCATCGTCGTCGTCTTGCCGGAACCGTTGGGGCCGATGAAGCCGAACAAGTCCCCTTCAACCAGGTTGAGGTTGAGGTGATGGATGGCCTTCAGGTCGCCGTAGGCTTTCGTGAGGTCTTGGGTCTTGATCACGGCTTGTCTTTCCGAAACAGCGGGGTCGCCCGGCGGGCCTTGTCCGGCGCCACGGGGAATACAAAACGGCAAACCGACACATTGCGGCCGCGCGCGTCGGCAACCGGCTCTCCGTCCAGCAGCAAGGACGCGGCGGGCCGCTCGCTTGCGTCGGGCACCGAGGCGACGAGAACCGCGCGATCGGTCTTCAACAGGCTGGTCAGGTCGACGAAGCTCTGGTAGCGATTCATCAGCCCGGTGTAACGGCGGCCGCCGGCGGATTCGAAAAACATCATCGTCCGCAGGATATAGGCCGGATCGGTGCTCGACGCATCGTAGGGGGTCGCTTCCTGCTGGAACTTGTCGGTGCCCTCCTCGCGGACGATCCGGCGGCCGGTGAGCAGCGTGCGAAGCTCGCGGCGCGGCACCATCGCGCCCACCCGGGCGGCCTGGCCCGGCTCGAGCGTTCCCACCTGGTACGACCAGCGCCCGTAGGCCAACAGGCAATCCTCCAGCGGAAAATCGAGCGTATTGATGATCGTGCCGACGGGCACGCCGTCTTCGTCGGCCAGTTTCGCTTCGGGCACGGCGCCGGCCGGGCCGTGCCACCGCGACGTGAAGCTCTTGGTGGCCCAGATCTGGATCGGCACTCCGGCGGCGGCCGAAAGATCGGGGGAAAACGTGTAAGGCTGGCGCACGTTGATCAAGCCGGCGGCTGCCGGCTCCATTCCGCCCAGCCCCTGGCCGGGAAGACCCAGCCAGGAGAACAACGTCCGCCCGGTGGAATCCTCGTCCGCGTTGGCGGCGGGGTTGCAGCCGAGATCGTAGCGGTCCATCCGCGGGCTGAAGACGTTGGCCCACCAGGTGCCGCGGACCTGTTTCGTCTCCGCGTCGAAATCCATCAGCGTGACCTGGTTGACGCGGATCTCCTCGCCTTTGTAACGAGTCCCCAGAAAGTACGCCAGGGCGCAGAACCCGACGACCAGCAGCGGAAACGTCAGCCAGGTGAGTTCCATCCGGGGACTGAGCCTCCGAAGCAGGAAATAGTCGACCGGTCCGATCGCCAGGATATAGCCCCCGATCAATGCCGCGACGATCCAGAATGAGAACGGGGCGACGCCGTCGAACTGGTCGAGCGCTCGGCGCAACTGGCCGGACATGTCGGTGAAACCGTAGTGCATCATCGCCGATCCCTCGCGCAGCTCGTCGCCAATATCCGGAGCGAGGTCGAGCAGGCGCGCGACCAGGAGGCCCCGGTCGGGCCAGTCGGCCAGCGGCGCCGTGTCAAGATCGGCGGCCAGGAAAACGACCTGGCCAAAGCCCCAGGCGCGGCGGACCACCAGCGGCAGGTTCCCCTCCTTGGTCTCGACAACGCCCTTGGTCTCGCTGAACTGCGGCACGCGGAGTTCAATGCGGCCGCCGGGGCCGCGCGGCACAGCCACCCCGCCGCCGGCATACGCTTCCAGTGCCCCGCCTTGCCGAAGCGAAATCATCCTCTCCAGCCGGCCGGGGATGAACCGGGCCAGGGCCGAGCCTTCCTGGAAAGCGTTGTCCGCCTGGCTGCCGGCGGCGATGAGGAGTTTCCCGCCCATGCGGACCCAGCGGTCCAACGCCTCGACCTCCGGACCATCGGGACGCAGGTCGGCATAGAGCTCCGGATCGCTTGCCGAGAGCACTAGCGCGTCCAAGGATTCCAGGCCGTACCACTGCCCCGGCAGCAACGACACGGCATCCATGCGGAACGCGACCGTCTTCTCGTCGGCTTCTTCGTCGAGCACCTTGACGGCATCCTCCAGTCCGGCGGGCTTGCCGGCCACGGCAGCAATCAGACGCCAAGTGGAGGGCAGCGCGGGGGAGTAGCCACCGTTTTCGAGAACCGACGAACTCCGAAACGACCGCTCCGCAATCCGGGTTTCTCCGCAGCGGAAATCAACGCTCATTTCGCTCCCGAGCCGTCCAAAGCGGCCGAAAAGCGTGACCGTGGTTTCCTGGCCGGGTTTGAGTTCGACCGGCCGGTCCGGCGGCGTCCAGACCCGGCTGGGCACCCCGTCGCCATCGGGAACCGCTATCGAAAGTTGCCCGCGGACCGGCTCGCTGCCGCCGCGAAGCGTTACGCGGACCGGCGCCCAGTGTCCAGCCTTGTAGTGGCCGGCGAGCCCCACGTCGACGCGGACGATCTGGACGGCTGAGGGTGCCGCCGACGAAGCCTGTACGCTGGCGACGAACAGGATCAGGCAAAGCGAGGTCGCCGGCGCCACCAATAGAGAGAATCCTCGCATTATGGCTTTCCTGCATCCGGACATACGCAGACCAGTTGACCGCAGCCCGGACAGCCGGAGCCGTACTTCTGAACCACAGCTTCGGTGAGATCGACGCCGACGACGTTGGCGATCGTGGTCAGCCACGCCAGCACGTCGGCGAATTCGGCCGTCCGCTCCTCGTGCGTACCGCCACGCAGCGCGGAAGAAAGCTCGCCAATCTCTTCCATCAGCCACATGAACGTGCCCTCGACCCCTCTGGCGACATCTTTCTTGAGGTACATCTCGCGGATCAGACGCTGAAAATCGCCCAGGCTGATGGCCGGAAGCGAGCTTCGGGGGGGAGACTGGCCCTCTCCTTCCGAGCGATCACGGTTCACGTTCGTTCTTCTCCAGGTCTTCCAAGACGCTTTCCAGCAGCAATTCCGCACCAGGGTAGTCCGGGGCGATCTTCACCAGATCGGCGAGGACTTGGCGAGCTTTGCGGGCATCGCCGGCCTGGAGGCAGGCATCGGCCAGGGCAAAACGGGGCCGCGGCTGGTTGGGGTCCAGCGCAATGGCCGTCTCGAACTCCTCGATGGCTTGGCGGTAATTATGCCGTCCGACCAGGGATTCCGCAAAGGCGCAGTGTGCCCCGGCATCCGATACGTCGATTTCGACCGCCTGGTTCGCCCAATCTTCCGCAGCTTGGTAGTCTTTCGCAGCCAGGGCCATCTCCGCCAGCTTCTTGCGGGCCATGAGATCGTCGGGATCCGCCGCGGCAAGCTTCTGGAGAACTCCAAGCAGGCCGTCCTGGTTGTCTACTAGCAGATGGACTCTGGCAAGCGAGCGAAGCCACTGGAGGTTGCAGGGATAGTATCGTGCCCCCATTTCGTACAGGCGCGCAGCCTCCGCGTACGCCTCGGCTTTCAATTTCAGTCCGGCCAGCAGATTCAGGCACTTGGCGTCGGGTCTCGTGAGATCAAGCGAGGTCTCGAGCAGTTCCAAGGCTTTTTCCGGCCGGCCCCCGCGGAGTTCCAGGCGGGCCATCACATACGTGGCCAGCGCGTGCTTGGGCTGCTTCTTCAGGACCTCGGCAGCCACAGTCAATGCCTCTTCATATGCACCGCGGCGAAGATACCCTTCCGCCACCTTGGCGGCAATCTGGGGATCATCGGGTTTTTCGCGCCGGGCCGTGAGCAGGTCGGGGAACGACTCCTGCGACGGCGGTTCGAGGCCGGCCATGCCGGCCACCAGTCGCTTCAGATACTCGGAGTATCCCCGCTCGAACTGCTCGATCGGCATCTGGAACACACGTCGGATAGCTTCGGGCGTCGCGAGGCCATCGCGGTAGGCGGCCAACAGGTCGCGGATGACCTGCTCATTGCGGCCGTCGAGCATGTACTCCAGATACAGTTCCGCCTGGCAGTAGGCCAGTTGCCAGTCGTCGCTGCTGGTCGGGCGCGTGAAGCCGAAATTGAGCGTGTCGAGATTGAACAGCCGGTTTTCCGCAACCCGCGCGACGAGCAGTTCGTTCCACTCCTGCGGCCGCGGATGGCCTTCGCTCCAGACCGCCAGGGCCTCGGTATACCAGTGCGGGATATTGAAGTGGGTCTGCTGGAGCGTGATCACGTGGACGAGTTCATGTTTCAGCACCCGCGCCCAGTTGAACTTTTTGGCCACGACCCGATCGTTGGGCGACGTCATGGCCAGCATGTGCCCGGTGCTTGCCGCCACCGCCCCCAGGTACGGCAGCCCGATCATCCGCGCGCTGAACCACTGCTGGCCGCTGACGCCCTTGGTCTCGAAAAAGACCTCCACCAGTGGGCTTTTCGGCGGCTGGAAACCAAACTGCTTGCAGAGCTCGGGATAGACCTCATCCAAAACGCGGGCCGCATAACGCGACAACAGGCGGTCCGCCTGCCCGTCAAACCGGAGGATGCAGTGCCTGGTTTCGAGCTTCTCCATACCGTCCAGGACGTCGAGCACTTCAAGGCTGTTCTTGACACGGACGTTGAACGGGTCCGCCTGGAAGGCCTCTTCCAGCCGCTTTCGTGCCTGCTCCTCGTCCGCGGCACGCATCGAAAGCAGCCCCAGTTCCGCGTGCGAACCGAGCAACTGCGGCATCCTGCCAGCCGCTTCCTTGAAGAAGTACTCCGCCTCGGGCAGTTTGCTCCGCGCTTCGAGCCAGGAGCCGCAGGTGAAATAGAATTCGCCGGCGTGGGTGTTGTGCGCGGCGACGCCTTCGGCGAGCTTGGACCACTCCGTTCCGGACACCCCTTGAGGAACACCTTCCCGGAGCACAAAGCAGGCGGCCAATCGGCCGAGCGTGGCCTCGCTGGCCGGATTGAGCGGCAGCGCGTACTTGCGGAGCAGGTCGGCGGCTTCGGCGGGCTGGAAATTCGCCCAGGCGAGGTCGGCCTTCACGTGCCAGGCGGCCAGCAGGCGGGAGTTGATCTCCAGCGCCCGCCGCAGCGACTGTTCCGCTTGCTCGATCTCGCGATTTTCCAGCGCCACGAGGGCCGAAGCCGCGTGGACTTCGGCCGCGCTGGGGTTCAGCGCCAGCGCGGCCTTGAACTCGCGCGCGGCGTCGGCCTGGTTGTGCTTCTCGAGAAACAACCGTCCCGCTTCGTAATGCGCGGGCCAGTAGCCCGGTTCCGCCTTGAGCGCGTCCGGATACAGTTCGTTGACGAGAAAATCGAACTGCTTGCCCAGCCGCTTCCAACGTGCCACCTGCGCGGCAGCCAAGCCGATCCAGCGGAGCGACTCAGCATCGCGGACGTCGTGTTCGTTGTAGTGCGTGACCAGCCAAAGGTATGCCTTCTCTGCTTCTTCCAGCCGGCCGGAATTCTTGAGCAGTTCCCCTCGGACCCAGCGGGCTTGAAGTTGGCTGGGCTCCAATCGCAGCGCGGCCTCGGCATGCTTTTCGGCTTCCGGGTAATCGCCCCGGTCGAACGCGAGCAGCGCCAATTCGGCCTGAATCACGGCGTGGTCTGCGGAGGCAGCCGTGAGTACGGCAGCCGCTTCATCGTATTTTCCTTCGGCAGCCAGACACCGCGACAGGCCGACCGCGGAAGCCGGATCTTGCGGAGCCCTAGCCTGGTAGATTTCGGCCGCTTCGGCATACTTGCCGGAAAGGAGCAGACGACGGGCATCGGAGGGAGGTTCGGCGGCAAGGGCCGCGAGAGGAAATATGCCGAGAGCGAGGGCTAGCAGTGCGGTTCGCAGCATGGGTCACAACTCGTTCGGGCTTTCAACGGGATTCGACTTGGCGGGCAAGTCTGCATTCGGCTACCCACCACGGTAAAGGTCGTTTAACCGCAGGCCCAGCGGGCCGCGCGGCAGCCCAGGTGGATCAACCCTCGATCACAGCGACCGACAGATAGCCCTGCGCCGTGTGCCAACCAACGCGCGGCCCGCTGGGCCTGCGGTTAAACGACGCGTGCGCAACGTCTTAGCACCGTTCAGGATAGTTTATCTATCTGCCCAGCCTGCGGAACACGTCAACGCGGCTCTCGTTGAAGGTGTGAATTCCGGCGGCACCTTGTGAGTACCATTTCTTGGCCCGTGCAAGGTATTCTTCGAGCGAAAGCTGCCGACTGCGAGGCGGACTGGTCTTCGGCAGTTTGCCGGCGCCTTCGTCGGCGGGCTGGGGGTCGCGTCCCTCGACGCAGGCCTCCTCGTCGGCAAACACAAGGCAACCGCTCGAGGCGGCCATCTTCACGTACGGCGCCAGGTCCATCTCGTATCCGCCCAGGCTGTGCTGGCCGACGACCACGATGTCCAGCAGCCCCTCGCGGAGCCAGCCGGCCACGTCGAGGCCCCACTCGCGCCCGAAGCGGTGATCGATCCGCGCGGACAGCCCCAGCGGCCGGCCTTTTCGTTGGGCCGCGGCGTCGACGGCCGCCCGGACCTCGCGCAGGAAACCGGTCATGATCTCGCACCGCAGATCCAGCCAGCGCGGGTCCTGGTCCTTGAGGTCGCGCAGGTCGGTGCCGAAACGCTTCGCGAAGGCATCCAGAAGCGGAGGGTCGTAGCCGAAAAACGGCGGGTGGCGGAGGAAATCCAGGTCCACGCCGTCAACATCGCGCTGGAGCACCTCGCCGAGGATTGCCAGCCAGCGGGCACGGACCTCCGCGTAGGCATAGCTCATGTTCGGGTGCGTCGCATCGGAGTCTTTCTTCAGCCGAATGCGGCACTCCGGATGGTCCCACCAGAACCGCGAGTTGTAGAAGCGGGCCATGGACTCGTCGGGCCAGCCGGCGTGTTTGAGGGGATAGCAGGGATTCGTGCGGATCGTTACGTAGCACAAGAGGCCGGCCTGGTGACAGCCGTCGGCCACGCACTGGAGGGTATCGACGCCCTCGGCCCGCAGGCGCGTGAGCAGGTCCAGCAGCTTTCGGTCGCCGGCGCGGACCTGCTGGAGCACCTCGGGCGACGCTCCCTCCCCGCAGAGTTCGGCGATCTTCGAGGGATAATTGACCTTGGTGCCGGCCATCACACCCCACTGGTAGATCCAGAGGTTGGTGTCGCGATAAGTCTGCGGCAACCGGCGCAGCGCGTCCGCACTATCGAGCGAGCCGCCGTAGAATCCGCCGTGCCCGTCGTTGTTGAGGACCAGCCGCTTGGGGCCTTCCGGAGGCTGAATCCGCGCGGCCGAAGCCGTCGCGGCAACCAGGAGCGGTACGAGGACTGCCTTGATGGCGCCGTTCATAGCGTTTCTCCTCGGCGTTTTCTTCAAGTCGAAATCATCGCGGGATTGAACAGCACCGGTGCATCTATTTCGGCCAGGCGAGGTGCTTGTGGAGGAACTCGTACGTGCCTTGGCCGTTGATCTCGTGCGGACCGTTGAAGTACTCGATCTCGGTGCGATCGCCCAGCCCCAGTTCGTCGTAGATGTGGCGGACCTTGGCATACTCGTAGGCCACCCACGGATCGATGCCCACGCCGTCGTGATGGCCGCGTTCCACCATGAACGGCCTCGGGAAGATCAGGTAGGCCATCTCGGCATAGTTGAACGTGTGGCCCAGGTCCCACTCAAAAATCTCCCACTCGCCGGTGAACATGTAGCTGGCGTTGAAGTCGGTGCTCACGTTCTTGCGAACCCAGTCGTTGAAATCGCCGGAGCAGATCGACAGCGCGTAGCCTTCCAAGAGCGCGGGCAGGCGCATCGCCGACTTCCCGCCGTAGCTCAGCCCATAAAAACCGATCCGCGACGGATCCACCGAGGGAAGGCTCCCCAGCCAGTTGAGGATCTGCCGGTGTTGCCGGGAGATGATGGAGAACAAAGAGGCTCGCAGCGGGTTGAGCTTGCGCTGCAGCGTGCGGAAGCGGTCCTCGAAAATATACGGATTCTGCGGTGCATACACCACAAAGCCGCGCTCGGCCAGCTGACAGCCATATTGGTGATAGGCGCGATGGTTGATGTTGGGATCGGCCACGTCCTGCGGACGCCCTTCCAAGCCATGCTGACAAACGACCACGGGCCGCCGCTCGCCCGGCTCGATGTCCTTGGGCACCAGCAGAATGCCGTAGGCGAATACGTCGTCGAACACGTCGAGCTGCACTTCATATCCAGTGTACTTGGGCATGTCGTACACCTGCCGCGAGCGCGCGTTGAACGGTCCCAGCGGCAAATCGAAGCGGCCGATCACTTCGTTGTAGAAGTACTCGCGGTACGGCTCGACCGTTTGGGCGTACTTTTCGTGCGAGCTGCGATCGGCCTTCGACCAGAAGGCGTCGCGCACGTATTCCGCTTCGCGCATCAGAACTTGCGTGTGCTCCAGCAATTCTTCCAGCTGGCGCTTAAGCCGCACCTGCGAATCAAAGTTCTTGCGCAGATGCGTGGGCGTTGCCCCTGGCGGCGCAGTCGAGACCAGCACGCCAAACGGGCCGTTGCCACCGTCGCTGACGACCAGTTTGAGCCGGTCCTTGTAAGCCGGAACCAACTGCCGCGCACGCTCCAACTCCTTTTCGACGTCTTCGAGGCTCGGTGTGGCAATTACGCCGGGCGCTGCGCCGCTGCGGCCGGGACCGGCATCCCTAGGTTGACCCCATGGAAACGCGCACCGTCCAGGAGATCGCCACCGCCCACCGTCAACGCGAAGGGGGTGGCTTCGTCGTCCGCCGTCCCTTCCCGAGCCGCGGCCGGGCCAGCGCCGACCCGTTCCTCATGCTCGACGAGATGGGGCCGGTCACCTACGCGCCGGGCGAGGCCGTGGGCGCGCCCGATCACCCGCATCGGGGCTTCGAGACCGTCACCTACCTCGTCGCGGGAGAGATGCAGCACGCCGACTCGGCGGGGCACCGGGGCACGCTCGGGCCCGGCGACGTGCAGTGGATGACCGCCGGCCGCGGCGTCGTGCACTCCGAGATGCCGTCGGCCCGGATGATGGCCGAGGGCGGGCGCGTCCACGGCTTCCAGCTCTGGGTCAACCTCCCGCGGCGGGACAAGATGATCGCCCCGCGCTACCAGGAGATCCCGCGCGACCGCATCCCCGAGGCCGTCACCGCCGAC
>JABWBD010000518.1 GCA_013360685.1 Pirellulales bacterium | reverse complement strand
CTGCCCAGGCCCGGCCGTGACCGTTGCGACGGCGGTCGGCACGAGCTCTCCGCTGCGTAGCTGCGTGCGCCGGCCGGCCGCCGCTACTACCGCGGCGTCGCCTGCGATCGGGTGCAGGCCGAGTGCACGCGCGGACTGCCAGGTTCCCTCCACCCAGAGCAGGATCTCGCCATCCGGGCGACGCAGGACGCCGTCGATGCGCCTGGCGATAGGCCCGGGCGGCGGGCTGGAGGCAGGCGGACAGGCTGCCGGTGCAGGCTCGGCCGGCGCGGGTTTCTCCGCCGGAGGATCTGCCGGCGGTTTTGGTTCCGCGGCTTGCCCCGGCAGCGACGAAGACAAGAGCAGTGCCCAGGGACCGGCGGGCGACGCCAGGCGGCTCTGGTCCGTGGGCTGGGGCGATTTCTCCGCGGGCACGGAAGCGCCGACCGCGGGCGCCGCCTTTTCTGCGGGCCCGGAAGCGATCTGCTTCGCCCCTTGGACCGTCAGATCATTCCTGTCGAGCTTTTCTCCAAAGACGCGCTGGATGTGCTCCTTGACGCGTTCCAGGTGTTCCTCGGCGTTGGAGTCCGCCGGACGCGACGTGTTGATCACGAACCGCCGCCCGCGCTCCTCGCCCGTCACCTGCACGTCCGCAACGACCAGGTCCGGCAGATCCGAAAGCCCGGCGCGGACCTCGCTGATCGGCTGCGGCTTGTTGAAGACCACCTCGACGGACACGCCGCCCGTGAAGTCGATGTCCAAGAGCCCCTGCCCTCTGGCGACCACGGCGATCAGGCCAATGGCAATCAGCAGGACCGAACCGGCCGCGGTGATCGGCCACTTGCCGAGGAAATCGTAGTTGGTGCGGGTGAGCATCCGCATCATCCGCAGCCTGGTGATCCAACGCCGCCGTTCGGCGATGTCGAACACCGTCCTCGCGCAGTAGATGCCGGTGAACATGCTCAGCACGATGCCCAGCCACAACGTGACGGCAAACCCCTTGATCTGGTCGGTGCCGATCATGTAGAGGATCGTGGCGGTAATCAGCGTGGTGATGTTGGAGTCGATGATCGCGCTCATCGCCTTGCTGAAGCCGTTGCGGATGGCCATTCGCAGGGTGGCCTGGCGGTCCAATTCCTCCCGCATCCGTTCGTAAATGAGCACGTTCGCGTCGACCGCCATGCCGAGCGTAAGCGCCAAGCCCGCCAGACCGGGCAGGGAGAACGGTGCCTTGATGATGATCATAATGGCAACGAGCATGACCAGGTTCATCAACACCGCCGCGCTGGCGACGAGGCCAGCGAACCGGTAGTAGATCGACATGAAGGCCAGGGTCACCGCCAGCGAAAGCACGATGGCGATCGATCCGCGGCGGATCGTGTCGCGGCCGAGCGTGGGGCCGGTGGCCAACTGGCTGATCGGCTGCTTCGAGAGCGCCGCCGGCAGGCTTCCGGCGTTGAGCACGTCGACCAACTCCTGCACTTCTTGCTTGGTGAAGTCGCCGGTGATCTCGCCTTGCTGGGAGATCGTGCTCTGGATGGCGGGCGCCGACTGGAGGAAGCCGTCGAGGATAATGCCCAGTTTCCGGCTGAAATTCTGGACCTCGTCGGGGAGGTTGTTCCCCGTCAGGCCGCTGAACCGCGACCCGCCCGCGGCGTTGAAGAAGAACCGCACGCAGGGCCGGCCGCGCTGGTCGACATCGGGGACCGCGCGCGTGAGGTAACCGCCGGTTACGTTGAAGTCGTCCTTGACGACCAGGATTTCCGTCAGTTTTTCCCCGTGGCGCTCGACGGGCCGCGTGAGGATCTCGCCATAGCCGGCGAAGCTCTGCTCTTTGCCTTTGGCCACGGGGACCCACCAGGCCAACAGCTTGCCGTCCTCGCTGCGGAGTTCGCGGCTCTCGTCGACCTTGGCGCGTTCGATGAGGACTTTGTGGTCGCGCTCATTGGCAAGGATGCGAAACTCCAGGGCGCCGACGCTGCTGATGATCCGCTTCATCCGCTCGATTTCAGCCTCGTCGGCTTCGGGGATGATGATCTCCACCTGGTTCGGCCCGTACTCGCGGATCGTCACTTCCTTCACGCCGCCCGGGTTGACGCGGCGAGCCACCGCGGCGATCAGTTTGTCCATGTCGACCTTGCCGGTCTGGGCGTCCGCCTCGGCCTGCTGGTCCTCGGGCCCGCCGATCTTCACGTCCTCGTCCACTTCGTAGACCAGGATCACCCCGCCCCGCAAATCGATGCCGAGCTTCGGCGGCCAGCCGGTGGCGGTGACGGCGATGCCGGCAAACAAACAGAAGAGGACAACACTGATCCGGGTGGCATAGTCGGGCATCCGCCAGATCCGGGCGAGCCAGGTGCCCAGAACCACCGGAACAACAAGGACGGCCAAAACAATCAGCGAATTTGCGTACCAGGGCATAGGTTCACGTTCCTGCGTCTCACTTGGATGGTGACGGTTCCGCGGTGTCGTCTCCCAACACACGCGCGATCGAGCCCAGCGTCACCCGTAGCTTGGTATTCGTCGCCTCGTCCACCTTGATCGTCACTTCGTCGGCTTCACGGTGGACATTGGTCACGACCCCGTAGATTCCCCCCGCGGTGATCACGCGGTCGTTCTTCTTGATCGCCAACAGCATTTGCTGCCGTTTTTGTTGTTCTTGCCGCTGCGGGCGGATCAGAAGAAACCAGAAAATGAAGATGATCGGCAGCCACAGGGTGAGTATGGATGCCCAGCCGCCGAACCCCCCCGCAGCGTTGTCCGCCAGAAGGAACCATGCCTTGGTCCAATTGCAATTCACGGTGGGCACCTATCGGTCACGTTGGGATCAAATCGAATACAGCCGGCAGCAGCCCAGTCACTCGCCGAACGACAACCACAGGCAGAACCCGGCCGCAATCCCTACGCCGAGCCTCTCCGGAGCCGTAATAGCCCATTATCATAAAATCTTACGCCGCAAGGGACAAGGGCAACCGCAGCCCCGGCGCCGCGCCTCACCACACCTGCTGGCGGCGCCTCAGAAGCCTGCGTCGGCAGCGTCTCGCTCCCCCCAACCCCGGAGCCTCTCGCGCCGATACTCGCAGAACCGATCCGAGACAATGGCCTCGCGAGCCCCGGCCAGCAATCGCTGGTAATAGGCGAGGTTATGGATCGACAGGAGAATCGGCCCCAGCATTTCGCCCGCCATGAACAAATGGCGGATGTATCCGCGGCTTCTTTGGCATGCGACGCACGAGCACCCCTGTTCAATTGGACGGTTGTCCCGTTCGTATTGGAGATTCCTGAGCCGAAGACATCCCTGATCGGTGAATGCCATGGAATTCCGCCCGTTGCGGGTCGGCATCACGCAGTCGAACAGATCAACACCGCGATGGACGGCCTCCAGGAGATCGGCAGGCCGCCCGACTCCCATCAGGTACCGAGGCCGATCCGAGGGCAGGGCCGGGACCGTCGTCTGCAGAGTGCGATACATCTCCTCGGGGGATTCCCCGACACTGAGCCCGCCGATCGCGTATCCCGGAAAGTCCAGCTCGACCAGCCGCTCGGCACACCAGATCCGCAGTTGCGGATCGAGTCCGCCTTGGACGATCCCGAAGAGCGTCTGCTCTTTGCGGCGCGCGGCGTCGCGGCAGCGCTCGGCCCAACGGACCGTCCGCTCGGCGGCCTGGCGGACCACTTCGGGCTCGTTGGGCAGGACCCGGAGCCTCTCCTCGACGATGGCCAGACTGGCCTCGGCGCGGCCGGCGTCCATGGCCTCCCGGGCCCGCTCCAGGGCCCCCTCCACACCGTCCGGACCGGCCGACAGATAGGGGGCGACGAAGCTCTCCTCCACCCCCTCCAGCGCCGAGGAGACCGGCAACACCTGGGAGAGGTAGCCGAGGAGGATCTGTCCGTCCCTACGGAAGGCGTAGATCGCCACCCGGCACGGCACGTCCCGGAACTGGTAGTAGCCTTCCGCGAAGGGCAGCCGCTGGCCGGCGATCCGCCGGCTGCCGGTCCCGCCGATCACGAAGCCGTGCACCCCCAGCGTCGCCACGAGGCGGTCCATGAGGGCGAAGGGGCCCTCGAAGGGCGAGACGAGGTCCGGCTTGTAGATCTCCCACGCCAGCAGCCCCGCCGGGTCGTCCATCTCCGCCAGCAGGCCCGCCTGCTCCGGATCTCCCGTCCGCACCGTCCAGCCCAGGGGTACGGGGGTGCGGCCGGGAAGGGTGGATACGGTGACCAGATCCCACTGTCCCGCCAGCGGGTCCCGCGCCCGGGGCTCGTGGCCCATCGGCCTCACCTCGAACGCCTCGATCCACCGCTCCCTCGCCTCGTCGGCCCCCGGGCGCCGCCTCCCCAGCGTCCCGAACTCGATGAGGAACGAGCGCCCCCCCACGTCGATCTCGTAGAAGTCCAGGGTCCCCGGGCCGTGCTCGGTCCTCACGTCCGCCCGGGTGTGGTCCACGCGCCGGTCGGCGATGGTGACGGGTGCCGAGGACAGCTCCGCGGCGGCGCCGGGGAACCTCACGTCCATGCGGGTCCGCAGCCGCCGCGCCGCGAAGGCGCCGT
>JABWBD010000517.1 GCA_013360685.1 Pirellulales bacterium | reverse complement strand
AGCGCGTGCCAGTGGTCGGGCGTGCCGATCACCACCGCGTCCACGTCGCGCCGCGAAAGCACCTCGCGAAAATCGGCATACGCCCGGCACTCCGGCCCGAAAACCGGCAGTGTATACGCCGGCGGCCGTGGCCTTAATTCCCTCGTCCTCCAGGGCCGCAACGATGGCCGCGGCTTCCAGTTCGTTGGCCGCTCGCACAAGGACTTCCGGCTGATCGAAATCGTCCGTCATGGATGGGCCTGTCGGTTCGAAGGTTCTATCGGATTTCACGATTCGTGGATGAAATCATCGGCTGGCGATTCCGGGGCGGGTCACGTGGGTGATTGGGAAATCTTTCACGCCCGTGTTGCTGTTGATCGGAGTTTGCTTCTGCGCGGTCAGTTCGCGCACGCGCCGCCAAGTGTAGCTGTGGGCCTCCATGGGCACCAGGATGAACTGGTCGCCGTCGCTGTCGGCGTTGCCTTCGAAGCCCTCGACGAGCGCCTTGGTGAAAGCGCCCGCCTGGATCTCGTTGAGCTCCAGCGAGGTCTCCTCGCCGCAGGAAGAGGCCATCATCACCACGCCGTAGTCGTTCCGTCCCAGTTCGCGCGTCAGGTCTTCGACCGCTTCGGTAATCGAGAGGAAGTTGCAGAGGTTCAGGCGACCGGAATGGCAGGCATCCAGCAGCACCACGAGCTTGCACCGCGTCGTCTTCGCGCAGAACTCCCTGAGCAATGAACTGGACACGCAGGTTTCCGCGGGGCGATCGGGCGTTCCGTCGACGGGCACGAGGTAGAAATCCCCTGCGGCGTCGTTCATGCCGTGACCCGAATAGAAGAAGAGGGCCACGTCCCCCGGCTTGGCGCTGCGGTGAAGCCACACAAGGCCGTCCCGGATGGCCTCTTGCGTCGCTCCCTCGTTCACCTGCGACCGGACTTCCACCGTGTCGAAGAGATCTCCGCTGTTCGCCTTCAGCGTAGCTGCCAGCGCGAGGGCGTCGCTGTGTGCGTAGTTCAATCGGAGATTGCCGGGATAAGAAGAAATCCCGACTGCAAACGCATAGAGCGATGGCTTGGGCGGCGGCGCTTTATAGAACACCTGTTTCGCTTCGGACAGCCCCTCGCTCAACTCGCTTTCCGCCTTGACGACGATCGAATGCGACCCCGGCTGCAACTGGACGACCCAGCGTTCCGTTCGGCTCATCCGGTCCCCGGCACTGCCTTGGAATCGCCGCTTGGCGTCGTAAGGGCGCCCATCGATTAGCAGGCTCATGGCGACAATCGGCTGCCCTGCGGCCGCGTCCGCGCGCGCGGTCACCGTGATTTCCCGCTCCGCCTGCTCCAGGCGGTTCTGAGTGGGGGTGAGAATCGTCACTCTCGGCGGCAATGCGGAAACCACGGCGGCGGGCACGGGGGCCGATTGGCCCGGCTGCCCGGCAAGCCCCGCCAGGGTCTTTGCCACACTTCCCTCCTCAAGCACGCCGCGGATCACGTCTTTTCGGAAGAATGTCTTATTGAATTGCTCGGCAGTGAAGAAGGACGGCGCTTCGCCCGGATTGTTGTTGACCTGCCAGCCGATCAATCGCTCGCCGCCGGCCGAACAGGCGTAATACCCCTCCGGCGTCCAGGCAATCCAGTCGCGCCCGCTCACGTAAGCGGCCAGCAGAGAGTACCATCCCGCGACGGACTGAAATCCTTCCATCGGCTCGCCCCGCCGGGAAAAGAAGAAAGCCACTTGCGTTTGCCAGGGGATCTTCTCCAGGCACACGAGCAACTCGGCGGCCCGGGTCTCGCCGTGGTCGCCCTTTTCGTCCTTCCAGAGGATCCGGTCCAGGGCATCACCTTGGCGGACACCTTTGTTGTACAGCGGACCGAGTTCGTCGATCTGCCGGACCACGAGTCGCTGCCCTTCCGCGGCAAATTCCGCACCCCAATTCCGATAGACGGCCGACGGGTTGCCGCAGCCATCCAGGTTCCAGTAGCGAATCGTTCCGTCCGCGGAACCGGACACGAGGTACCGGCAATCCGGTGACAAGGTCAGGGCATTGACCATCCCGTTGTGCCCGCGGAAATACCGCAGGAGCGGGCATGGTCCGGCGGCGTTCAAACCGTAGACGTAGACGCCGTGTTGCACGTCGGTCCCAATGGCGACGGCGTAGGGTTCGCCGTTCCGGTCCACAATCCAGCACCAGCATCGCAAGCGGCCCTGCTCGTTCGGATCGAGCTCCACGTAGCCGGTGCACTGCTTCTGGCCGGCAACGGCCAGCCAAAGGCGGTTCGACTTCGCGTCAAGGACGACGTTCCACTTGCCGCAGTTGGCCGGACTGGGAGTCGTGACGGGGTCTGCGGCGGCAATGTTGAGCTTTTCGGGGTCGAAGACCTGGTAACGCGGCGCGTCGTCCCTGCCCGGGCGGCTGCGGAAGACGACCCGATGGTCGGACGCCGCCGGTTGCCTCGCAATGCCGTCCACTTGCTCTCCGCCCGGGATCACCACCGGCTCATGGGGCTCGTCCAGCCACTCGACGAACACCTCGTGTCCGCGGCCGCCCGTATACGCCACTCGCAACCCGTCCGAGCTCACGGTGCACGCCGTTACGGCGTCGTCAAGTTTTCTCACCCGGCGGATCGTGCCGGAGGGTATCTCGCGGATCTGCAGTTCGCTCTCGCCCAGTCCGCCCGGCGGAAACGTGCCGACCAGCAGGACGTTGCCCGTGGGGTTGAAACCGAGCGACTGGATGGCAATCCGCTCGGCAAGCAGCTTTGCCTGCCGTCCGGCGGCGCCGAGATCCCATAGGTAGAACCGCCCTGCCAGATCGGCCGATGCCAGGTAGCGGCCGTTGGCGCTGCCCGCCAGTGCGGTGACGCGGCCAAAATGGACCGGCTCGAGCGCGGCGCCCGGTGTGCCGCCGGGAATGCTGAAGGTGCGGATCTTCCAGGTCGGCGTGCGTTGGTCCGGCGAGACGCCGGTGTAGACCGGAACGCAAAGCGTGCGGTCGCCGGCGAAACTTAACGGCCGCGACTCCAGCGTGGTCCGGATCGCCTGAACCGCTTCCGCCCCATACGCCTCCGCATCAGACTTGCAGATCTCGCGGGGTTCGCCTCCGTCCGTACTCCAAAGGAGCACGCGCCCGTCGAAATCCAGCGAGGCCAGCCAGCGGCCGTCCGGCGAGCAGGCAAGCGACATGATGCTGTTGCGATGCTGGTACTTTGCCTCCAGAAACGTTCCGGCGGCAGGGTCGAGCCAGGCGAGGTCGCCGGTGGCCCCGCGGGCGCCGAAGCCGCCGACAACAAGCCGGCCGCTGGCGGCGGAAAATGCCATGGCATTGATGCTGCCACGCCGGCCGCGCGCGACTTCCCAGCGAAGCGTGTGTTCCCGTCCGAAGAATTCGCGGGCAATGTTCTTGGTCAGCGACGCAGCCTGGCCCCGGCGAGGGGGCAGTCGCCAAACATTGACCACCTTGTCGAGCCCGGCGGTGCAAAGGTGCTCGGAGTCCGGGGCAAACGCCAAGGCCCGCACCGGGGCCGTGTGGCCCTCGATGTTGACGCAGAGATACGCCGTCGGAAGCTGCTCGCCACGCCCATCGCCGAGCGACATCGCCGAGATCAACGCGATGATGGGAATCCGACGGAACATACCACCTCCGGCCGCTGATCGCGGTCGGCCAAGGATCGGACGCGCTCTGAGTCGTGGTTCACCCAGTGAGAACCGGTTCCGTTCCAAGCATCGGCAAACACCCGGAAAAACGCATAGGTGCGAAATGCTTGTCCCCGTTTCTTGAACCACGTACTCCTTTATGGTCGACGCGGGCGGTTCCCCGCCACAAGCCTGGCCTGCCGTATCGCCACCCGAGACTCGAAGTCAAGAGAATTCAGCCGTAATCGCCGGGCAGACACATGCGAGTAGATCCTACCCGCAATGTACCAATTCTAATGGACGCAGGGCGATCTGACCACCATTGCCTGGGATGAATGTCGCTCAATGGGCGGGCCAAGCAAGATCTACCCTTTTCATCAGGCCAGACCCGCACTGTAAAGAAAGGTAATTTGCGATGCTTTTGTCGGGTGGATTCGTTTGTCTCAAAGCGACGCCAACAACAGTCGAATCTCACAAAAAGGGTTTTGCTGATTTGTAGTTTGTTGCCCAGTACACCGGGTGGAAAAGAACCCTCAATAAGGTTAGTCCGGCCCGGAAAACAAGCGTCCCTTGCCTGAAGGCGTCCCCCGGACGGGTCGCCGGGCAGTAGCACGGAGGTAAATGAAGATGGGATTGAGCCGAATCACCCGCCACGGCTACCGAACGCTGCAAGGCGCGGCCGTCGGTCTCACGGCGATCGGATTGTTCCTGGCAATTGGCGGCCTGTGCCATGCGGGCAATCCTTACTACAGCTATGGTCAAGCCTGCGCAAGGCCTTGCAACCCCTGCCCGCCCGGATACGTTCCGACCTATCGCAACGGCGTGGCCGTGCCCGAACCGGCTACTCCGGGTGCCCCAACGACGGAGGCCTCGCCAGCAGTGCCCGCAGCGCCGGAAGAACCCGCGGCCGGAGCACAGGCCCCGGGC
>JABWBD010000516.1 GCA_013360685.1 Pirellulales bacterium | reverse complement strand
CGCCGTACCGGCCCCGGCGGGAGCACCCGCGGCAGCACCGGTCGCGGCCCCGGCGGCCGCCACACCGCCGGCAAACCCATAAGGATCGTGATCTGCGACCCGCTGCCGCTTCAACGGACTGCGGCATATCGGTCGTGCTGAAACAGACAGGAGGACCAGAGCGATGGCCAAAATCCCCTTCGACGCCGGTGCCATGAAAACCTTCTTCATGCGCAACGTGGAAAAGATGCTTTTCCTCTGCGTGGTGTGCGTCTTCCTTGTCTTCATCTACGGCGCCATCGGCCGCGAAAAGCTCGATTTCACACCGGATGAGCTCTCCAAGATCGCGGAAGAGGCCCGGCGGAAAATCGACAGCACCGATCCCTCCGGCATTGAAAAAGAGCTTACGATCAAGAATTATCCCGAATTGGCCGCGGGAATCCGCCGGGCGATCGACGACAAGTTCTACCAGCATCCGCTCTCTTGGGATTCCTCGCTCTTTGGGCGCGGAGACGCCATTCGCAGGATGCCCGAGCTCTATCCGGTCCGCGAGATACGAGGCGCGCCCGGCTACGGCGCCACCGGCTCGGCCAGTATGGGCATGGGAGCCGCGATGCCGGAGATGATGCCTGGCGCCGGAATGATGGGTTCGCCCGGGCCGCAACAGGCATTGGGCCGCCGCTGGATTCTCCTTACCGGCTTGATCGACGTGGCCAAACAGATCCAGGCCTATAAGGATGCGCTGCCCGGCACCACCGCGTCCAGTCGTGCCCCGGCCAGCGGCCCCATGGCGATGCCGGGCATGGATCCGGGCGCCATGGGAATGCCCGGCGCCATGGGAATGCCCGGCGCCGCCGCGACTACGGACGATCCCAACTGGGTCTATGTTTGGGTCGAGCGCGCGGAAGTCGGCAGTTCCGGTCAAGGTCAATTGAACTGGCAACGGCTCAGCACTCGCGACCAGCGACAAAAGGCCGGAGCAGCTCAGTCCTTTACTCCGATGGACCCAATGGGGTTTTCGGGCGGCTCGGACGTGGTTGAGCCAAAATACCTCTTGGGCGGCTGGGTGACGTTCCCGCTGCCGGGAATTCAAAACTATCAGTGGGGCGCGGAAGCGGCCCATCTGCCCGACATTCCTTTGCGTCCGAAACAATCGATTCCGATGACGTCAGGGAGAGCGACCGGTCCCCAGGCTCCCGGCACGCCCGCTCGGAGTCCCGAAACCCCGGAGGATCCCTTCGCGCAGCCGGCGCCCGGCATGACCATGCCGGGAGCCGGCATGGGGATGGCGCCTGAAATGATGACGCCCGGCGCCATGCCGGGCATGGAAGGCATGGCGATGCCGGGCATGGCGATGCCGGGCATGGGAATGTCGGGCATGGCTGTGAAGCGGGAAAAGGTGGGGCTGTTCCGTTTCTTCGACTTTAGCGTCGAGCCGGGCAAGCACTACCGCTACCGGGTCAAGCTCGTCTTGGCAAATCCAAACTACGGTCTGAGTGTCCGCCACTTGGAGAGCCCGGATTTGGCGAAGGAGAAAGGAATCGAGACCGACTGGAGCGAGCCGACGGACGTGATCTCGATGCCGCGCGATTCTCGCCTCCTGGCCGGGCCGGTCAAGTCTTCCCGCTACGTCACGATTGAGCCGTCGACGACCCTGATGCTCATCCATTTCGACGAGATGACCGGGCGGGAATCCTCGGAGGAGAAGAGCGAAATCCTCCGCGGCCAACTGGCGAACTACGACGTCGAGGTCGAAAAGAAGCAGGCTTCACCCATGATGGGCGGCATGCCCGGGATGGAACCGGCGATGATGGCAGCCGACCCGATGTTGGCGCGACCGGGGGCAGAGCCTCCCCGCACACGCACGCGCGACAAGAAACAGCCCGAGAAGGAGGCGGAAAAAGAGATCATCGCGTACCGCACCGGCCAGGTCTTGCTGGACATGACCGGCGGCGACCGATTGCCGGGACGGGACCGCGACCTGACGGAGCCGTCGAAGCTCCTCCTTTTGGACGCGGACGGCAACCTCATCGTTCGCACCGAACTCGAAGACGACAGCGAATTCAAGAAATATCACAAGGAGGAAGCTCCCAAGCCCAAGACCCCGGAGGTCATGCCCGGCATGGAAGGCGCCATGCCCGGCATGGAAGGCATGATGATGCCGGGGATGGAAGGCATGATGCCTGGCGCGGAAGGCCGCCCCAGGGGCCGGCGGGGCAAGTAGCCCCGGACGGCTACGCTGTGTCGCGGCGTTCCTCCTGACCAGATCGCTGGCCAGCCGCCGACGCGCCGAGAACAGGCAGATACGAGCCTTGGGTGAAGCGGACGTAGTCGACTTCGGCAGCGCCCTTCATCGCCTCTCCGAGTTTGCCGAACATCAGGCAGTTGACCCACGTGGCGTGGAAGCGTCGCGCGGCTGCCGGGGATCAACAGTCCCTCGCCGCTTCCCACGGCAAGGGCACTCCAACGCGCGAAATGAGAGTGCAACAAGAGTGCCCTTTCTCCACCGGGCCCGGCCATCGGGGAGAAACGCCGTGTCCGATCCCGACGGTTGCCCAAGAGACCGAAGGCCGGCCTATTGCCCCGCATGCGGTCGCTCGTCATCATGGACTGCAACCCGGGGCTCTCGCCGGCTGCCGTTCGGTCGATCGGTTTCCCGGGCTTCCCGGTCAGAAGGAGATGGACCATGTCTGTTCGCCGTGCATATCGATCCGCAATCGTTACAGCCGTGGTCGGGCTGGTCGCACCTTGGGCGGCCCTCTCGACACAGCCCGCAATCGGCACACCGGCAACAGCCGATGCCCTCGAGCAGGCCGGCATCCGGCGCGGCATCTGCATTGTGCTCGGACTGCCTGACGGCACGGGGCCCGCGTGGCTTGTCGATCTGGCGAAGACGAGCGAGCTGACCTTCTATTTCCAGTCGCCCAGCCCCAGCCAGGTCGCGTCCGTCCGCGAGGCCGCAACCGCCGCCGGGCTCCTCGGAAGCCGGCTCTTCGCCGATTGCGGAGAGTTCGGCAAGTTGCACCTTGCCGACAACACCGCGGGAGCAGTCCTCGTTGCCGCCCCGGCGGAGCGGCAGACCAGCGAAGCGGAACTCCTACGCGTCCTGCACCCGGAGGGAACGGCCTTCGTCGGCGGACGCCGTATCGTCAAGCCTTTCCCGAAAGGCATCGACCCCTGGAGCCACGTCTATCATTCTCCCGACAACAATCCTCTTTCCAGGGACCAACTCGCCCGCGCACCCTATCTGACCCAGTTTCTCGCCGATCCCAAGTTCTGCCCGATGCCGGAGGTTTCCGTGGCCGCGGGCGGCCGGGTGTTCCGTGCCTTCGGCCATATCGCCCACAAGGCCAACCAGAACGCGATGCTCAATACCCTTCTCGCCGTCAACGGCTACAACGGCGAGATCCTCTGGCGGCGGCCGTTGCACGAAGGTTTCATGATCCACCGCAACACGATGATCGCCACGCCCGACGTCCTCTACATCGCCGACGATGAATCCTGCAAGCTCCTCGACGCGCGCACGGGCGATCTTCAGGGCGAGATCGTGGTCCCCGCGGACGTTTCCGACGGACCGGTCTGGAAATGGATGGCCCTGGATGGCGGAGTCCTCTACGCCTTGGTCGGCCGCGAGGAAGTCCGTCCCCAGACTCAGTCGTCCGAAGTGGCCGGCCTGGGCCATTGGCCGTGGGGCATGTGGCAAGGCCACGAGTACAAGGATCCGAAGACCAACTTCGGCTTCGGGCGGACTTTTCTGGCCATCGATCCCTCGTCCCGAAAGGTCCTTTGGAGCCACCGCGAAGAAGAGTTCGTCGATGCCCGCGCCGTGGCGATGAAAAGCGGCCGCATCTACTTCTACAGCCCGCAGAAGCACCTCGCCTGCCTGGACCTCGCTTCCCGCAAGGTGGCCTGGAGAAACGCTTCGCAGGACCTGCTGGAGGCGATCGGCCGCGACGGGCCCGCGCAGCACTGGATCACCGGCTACGCCACGGCCACGTTCCTCAAGTGCACCGACCGCTATCTCTTCTTCGCCGGGCCGCAACGCGACCGCATGGTCGTAGCCTCGACCGAAGACGGACGGCTCGTCTGGCAGAAGGAGCCGGGCAATCTGCAACTGGTCCTCCGCGACGACTCGATCTACGGCGCCGGCCCGCAGGGGACCGTCGGCTACAAGCTGGCCTACGATACCGGCGAGACCTTGGCCACGCTGCCGGGCCGGCGCGCCTGCACTCGCGCCACCGGAACGGTCGACAGCGTTTTTTTCCGGGCCAGCGGCGGAACGGTGCGGATCGACGTGGCCGACGACACGGCCAAGCACATCGCGCTGATGCGCCCGCCGTGCCAGGACGGGGTGATCATCTCCGACGGCTTCTTGTACTGGGGCCCGTGGATGTGCGGCTGCCAGCTTTCGCTCTACGGCCATATCTGCCTGGGGCCCGCCGGCGATTTCAACTTCCGCCACGAACCCGCCGAGTCGCGGCTGACCCGCGCTGCGGAAGACCCAGCCGCGGTCAAGCCTTTCGAGGTCCGCGGCGGCGACTGGACGACCTACCTCGGCGACAACGCCCGCACGGCGACGAGCCATGTCGCCCCG
>JABWBD010000515.1 GCA_013360685.1 Pirellulales bacterium | reverse complement strand
CAGAAATTCGGCGGGACCACAGTAACGCAACTCATCGCCAGAGCTTTCGCGGCGCGTTTTCTACCGCTATTGGAACCAACGTAATCAGGCATTTGCGGTGCCCTGTGTGAACCAGCGAACGAGCGACGCTGCCCGATCGACGTCGTCTATGCCGAAGAAACCTTCCTCCTCGACCCCTGCTTCAGGATGCCACTGGAGGAAATGAACCACTTCGGGCGACTCGATTTCCAGCTCCAGAGCGACCGGACCGGCGTTCCACTCAAATTGCACATGCCCATCGGCGGAAGGAACAACGACCGGGCCACAGCCAATGTCCTCCGGGAGCCCGGTGATCAGATTCCGTGCTGCTTCAATGATCTCCGGGTCAATCGGCGACGCTGACTCCCCGTCCCAGTTCGGTGGCAGTGCTGCCAGCCGATCCAACTCCCGGTTGACCCGATCTTCGTAGCACTTTCGAATACTTGCCACAGACGGCCCGTGATTGTGCGGTTTTCCTGCCATTTTGAAAACACTCGATCAATTACTCTTGGAACGGGAAAACTGACAAATGTCCGATACTCGTATTATAGCTCGCCAGGGCCGAAGAAATCCATACATGAGGCAGACAGCAGAGCTTCACGAGGAATTCATAGAGGCCGACATCTCGGCGTCACGGCCTACTCACAGCCCCACCGCCTGCACCGCGTCGGCCGTGACAAAACCGTCCGTCTCCTCGGTGGTGATCCGCACGCTGACCGTGCCGCCGGCGTCGAGTTCATACTGGCCCAGCGGAAAGAAGAGCCCATCGATCGGAGGCTTCTCGCGCTGGTTGACATGGATCGTCTTCGCGCCTGCGGGTGTTTCGACCGTCACCGGCACGTTCGTCGCACGGTTGCCGAACGGGGAATACGCCAGCCGCAGTTCATACGTGCCTTCCTTCTCCACCTTGATCGCAAAGCGGATCGACTTCGTCCCCTTGTCCGCATTCAGGTCGTGCAGATAGCCCTCGCCGATGAACGGCTTGGTGTAATCGGAATTGGCCCATGCGCCGGTCGTCTCCGCCTGCGAGCTATCCACGACGATCCCCGGCAGCTTGCGCGGATCGACGCCCGTGACCCAGACGACCGAATCGTCCCACGGCAGCCCCGGACCGTCGTCGGGAAGGTTCATGGTGCGGGCGCGGCGGCGGGCCGCCTCAACGACCTCTTGCGGTTCGTCGTACACCCGAATCTCGCAGACGCCCGCCTCTTCGCGGCCCGGCTCGAGCACAACCACGCGAAGGTGTGATGCCGAGGTACGTTCCAACCCGAGCACGTGCCGGCGGTGACGATTCTCCGAAACCTCCGCCACTCGCTGCCACGAACTTTCCTGCCGGGCTTCCAGGGCGAACCGCCGCGGCGCACGGTCGTTCGTCTGGAACGTTACGTGCACGACATTGAAAGCCTGTGGCTTCGACCACGCCAGTTCCAGCCACTGCGGCAGCGGTCGGCCGGCGGCAGGCGACCAGGCGTTAGTCTTGCCGTCGGCCGCGCGTGCATAGCCGTTGATCACGTTGGCCGCCGACATCGTCTCGCCTGCCGGCAGTGCCCTTTCGCTCGAAGCCGTCGCATGCGCCGACCGCGCCAAGTCGCGCGGGTCTTCGTTCGGTAACGCGATCAGATAGGCTCCATCCTTAAGCAATTGTTGCTGGAGTTGCTCAAGATGCTTGTAGCAGAGACTTCGCGGCGAAACCTCGTGCTCGACGCAACACGCCGCCGCCGTCCCCGCCGCCTGGCCCATCACGGCGCAGGTAAGCATTACGCGCGTGGCCGACATCGCCACGTGGCTGGCCGAGACGTTGCGGCCGGCCATGAGCAGGTTGTCGACATTCTTCGAGTAGAGCGATCGCAGCGGGATCGAGTGCAAGACGCCCTTGTAGTCGTGCTGGGCCGGTTCGCCCCAGTGGAAGAAGCCGCCGGGCCAGTGGTCGTCGACGCCCCAGCCGCCGTAGGCCACGCGGTCGGGGAAGACCGTCTGCCCGGCGATGTCGTTCTGCGCGAGCACGTAGTCGCCGATCAGTCGCATGCTCTCGCGCTTGCCGGCGATGTGCTCCACCCACGCCAATCGATGATTCGCCGCCTTTTCACCGAGCTGGCCGCAATGGTTCTTGACGTGGTCCCACATGCCGTAGATCAGCCGCAACAGTTCATCGCGGATTTCTTCGGCACCACGATATGTGTCTCGCGTTCCGCCCAGTTCGATTTTCCATTGCCACTGGATGTCGGCCGACAGGATCGGGTGGCGGCCGGGCGGGAAGCTGTCGCAGGTGGGGAATCGCATCGCCCACGGCGGCGGCTCGAACGGCTGCGGCGACTTGGCCGGGAAGCTGGCGTACTTGAGCGAGTTGCCCATCGTCTGCTTGTCGCCCGCTTCGGGGGCCATCGATTCGTTGTACATCGACCGCGGTTCGCGCCCGTGACGGTACTCGGCCCCGGCGGCGACCCCGACCGTGCCGTCGCCCGTGCAGTCCACAAAAACCTTCCCGCCGAATCGCATCCGCCGGCCGTTTCGAGTATCGGTAGCCAGCACGGCCCCGATCGTGCCGGGCAATTTCATCTCGACGCCGGTGGCGTGAGTATTGAGGCACAGCCGCAGCTTCGGCTCGGCGGCGACCAGCCGCATCAGGCGGCCGGAGTAGGGCTTGACCTCCTGGAGCGTCTGAATCCCTTTTCCGCGGAACTCCTCAACGATGCCGCTCTCTTTCGGATCCAACGGGTCTTGCTTTCCATACGGCCAGACCCCGACCGGCGGCACGAGGATCTCAACGCTGGCGTTGCCGCCCAGGACCGGACGGTTCTCGAGGAGCACGGCCTGGGTGCCCAGGCGCGCGGCGGCGACCGCGGCCACGCATCCGGCCAATCCTCCGCCGATCACCACCACGTCGCAATCGCCCATGTCCTTCACGTCTGGGCTAACACCGCCGTGCTGTTGGCGGATCGCTGCGACCGCGGCCTGGTCGGCCGGCGGCGTCCATTCGAGGTCGTCCGTAAGCACGACGACATCGCAGCGGCCATAGTAGCCGGTCAGGTCGCGCAGTCGCAGTTCAACCGATCCGGCGATCTGGTGAACCCCGCCGTCCTCCCACTGCCAACCCGGCTTGCCCGATTCGCCGAAAGTCCGCCCGCCGGCCCGGCCGATTAAGACGATCTGAAATCGGCCCGGATGATGCTCCGGGATCCAATCGCGAGTCCGCGTCCAGAGGCGATACTTGCCGGGCGAGGGAATGGCGACCTTGGTCACCGCATCGGCGACGGGCTTACCCAGGCCGACGGCCAGCAGATAGGGTGAGCCCATCTGGTCGATGAACTGCGTATCATCGGCCCAGCCGCCGCGATCGGCGAATTGCTCCGCTTCGACCCAGACCACGTGGGCGCCCGACAACCGAGCGGCACAGAGGACGAGGACGGAAAACGCGGTGAAAATGGAACGAGTGATCATGGTGTTTGGGATTTCAATGCCTACTTGCCCGGCGGCTCGCTCGTGAGCATCACCAGCGCCTCCCGCACCCGCGCCACCTGCTCCGGCGTGGCGATCAAGTACCGGTGCGGCCCGTTCTTTTCCGCTTTGAACTGGACGAATCCATCGTCTTCCACGGTCACGTGGCCGGGCGGCGACAGATCGAAGTATTCTCGATCGGGCCGCACGGCATAGAGCACGCTCGTCAGGTCGTACGTCGGCTGGTCGTTCTTCCGGTCGCGATAAAGGTCATAGGCGTGGGCGATCGGATGGTGTTCGACGTAGCAGAAGTCTTCCTGCACGCTCGCAGCCGGGTACTGGATGGCATGCCCGATTTCCCAGCCGCTGAACACAACCGGCGTGGGCCATTCGTGGATCACCTTGCGGGCGTTGGGCACATCGATCGTCACGTTGTATTCGCAGAAGCGCTTCGCCGCCAATTCCTGGGTGAACGCCCCGGCCATGATCGACAGCAGCTTCACTTTTTGTTTCACCAGCGACCTGCCGTCCAGCGGCGAAGCACCGTCGGCTTTCGAATCCAGCAGGCGGGAAAGGTTCGTCGAAAACCCCACTTGGACCATTACCACGGAACCGTCGGGACGCCCGGCGAGCGTCTTCCGCAGGAGGGCGACCGCTTCGGGAGCGTCGGCTCCGCTTTCCAAGTCATGCGCGTAACGTGGTTTGCCGTTGTCGACAGCCGTCGCGAGCTGCCGGATGTACTTATAGTCCTGCGGGGCCATGCCGTCGCGGACCGTTCCAATCGGGACATCCGGCCGCCCGTAGAAGGTGTTGATCAGGTCCACGCACGGGCCGGCATAGGGATTGTCCTTGGTTACGGTTACGGCCAGCAATTCGCACTGCGCGCGATTGGCCAGGGCATGGATGACGGCCAGCGCCATGGCATCATCGACGTCGTTCCCGATGTCCGTGTCGAAAATCATCTCGACGGGCTTGGGGCACTCTTCTTCCGCCCCTCCGATTCCCGCGATCGCAAACACAATCCCGACCGCCGCCAGCCGCGCGCCCGCGAAACCCAACCGTGCAAAGCTGAAGCTCATCGTAGAATCCTCCTATTGGCTATGGTCCAATGCCCATGATAA
>JABWBD010000514.1 GCA_013360685.1 Pirellulales bacterium | reverse complement strand
GTACCACGCAGGCGTGACGTTATACAAGTTGTGGGTAATGACGAGCTCGGCAAGCGGGACCTACCAGTTGTCACCCGCATCTGAACCACGCCCACCGACGCAAGGTCGGCAGGGGCGAAAGTGATTGCCGTTTTTTGTGTTACATCGCTCCTGCCATACAAAGTGGCGCTGTCCAAGTAGGCGACCGGCAGGAAATAACTTACCCGTAGGACGGCCTTCCCAGGCCGTCGCGACAGCTTGGGAGGGCCGTCCTACGCGTATTCTTGCTTCCGCCGGTCGCCTCGGCGCGCGGGATGGCGTTGTCAGGGCGACTCGGCGTTGGCCGCTTCCAGCTTCCGAAGGGCGGCGGCGAACCGCCGGCCGACGTCGAGCGTGCCCGCGGCGGTGAAGTGGGTGTGCGTGGGCGGCAGGGTTTCCGCCCCCGCCGTATCGACGTAGGCACAGCAGTTGCCCGTGGAGGCGATTGCCTGCTGGGCTTCAACGATTTTCGGGACAAACGGGTTCCGGTCGTTGCCGAAACGCGTATTCACTCCCAGGAGTGCGATGAGTTGCGGGGCATCGAGGTCCTTTCGCAAGGACGACAGCATGGTGCGGAGGGCCTGCTCGTAGCGAGGCGAGTCCTGGGCATTGGCGTCGCTTTCCCCTTGCACCCAGACGAGCGCGCGGAGATGGAGCGCGACGCCTTGCGCGTGGGCAGCGGCTATGGCGGCTTTGGTTTCGCTTACCAGCGCGCGGTAGCACGCGCCGCCGTCGCCGCGGTCGGCCGGGTTCCAGTCGGTGCGCATCCCCGTGCCGCTGAATGCCACCTTCACGATGGCCAAGGGCTTGCCTTCCCTCGCCCGCAACTCGCGGGCCAGGCCCATCTCAGGACCGAAGCCGCCCTCGGGTTTGCCGAAGTTGCCGTACTGCCGACCAAGCCCGAACGCGCGCTCGCCGCTTGCGCCGGAGTCGCGGGCCAGCGGATTGCCGCGCGGTTGCGGCTGCAGGGAAGTCCACCGGCCCCGGCAGGTGGAATCGTGTTCATCGGGGGGCGGATCGCCGCAGCGCCACCAGAAGAGAACATCTTTGTCCGCCGGATCGGCCGGCAGTTCGACCGCATAGGCGTCGAAGCCCACCGCGTTTGACTGGCCGGCGACCAGGATCAGCTCGCGCTCGTCGCCGTGCAGCGCGTCGCGCGGAATCAGCAGCAGGCAGGCCAACACGAAGGCCGCACGGACTTGCGTTTTTCTTCTCATACCTTCTCTTCGATCCTTAACTGGCCCGATGTAGTCGTTGTGCACGTGGGTATAGCATGCCGGGCGGTCCGGTTTCAACCAGATTCCTTGCGGATTCCTAGCCCCCGATGGTCCTCTTGCCGAGACGCTCCACTGCGGCAAAGATGGAACCACCGAGTCGGAGCATCGGTGGTCTGACGGCGGTAGGTCGGTCGAGTTGGTCCCGGGTGTGGTAACCTACGTGGCGCGTGGCGATTGTTTTGGGCGGGTCGAAGAGGACCCGTCCGTCGATACGCCTCGTGGTCCGTATTCGGAGTGGGACGTTCTTGAGCCAAGAGGCGAGCGATGTGGCGAGACTTTTATTGCCGTTTTTCGGGTTGTTTCAGCGGGGCAAAGGCCCTGCGGCAGGCGGCCGAGCAGAACCGGCTGGAACGGTTCTTCACGTTCCCGAACTTCAAGCTCTCCGCCGAGCGATGCGGCCGGGAACTGCACGAGGCGGGGCTGGCGGAGGTCGCCGTCGAGGGGTTCCCCGCGGACGGAACGACGTCGTGGTATGGGTGGAAGTCGATGAAGGCATGGGATGTCACGCAGGCTCGCCTCTGGCTCGTCGCGCCGCGCCGGGAACTGCTTTGCGACTGGTCGGTGGTGCCCGAGTCGCTGGTCATGTACTCCGGTCCGTGCCAGGTGGAGGGAGAGCTGGTTCCGTGGGACGGTGAGGAGGAGGCGGACCTGGCGGGCAAGATCCCGCTGACTCGCCAGCGGATCAACGACGTCTTCCCGGAAATGCGCAGCCGCGGCCTGCGGGGCATTATCTCCGACTTCCTGGGAACGCTGCCCGGCGTCCGTGATCCGTTCGATCTGCCGGATGACGTGCGATGGGAAAACAGCGCGCTGCGGCCCGCGGCCGGTGAACGCTGGGGCTTCATGATCGCGCCCCGGCAAGGGGAGATGCTGCGGGCTTTGCTGCGGCAAGGGGCCGTGCGAGTCCGGGCGGAGATCGCGAGCCGCGTCTATGACGGCGAGTTCCACTCGGCGACCGGCGTGATTCCCGGGGCCGAGGAGCCGGAGAAAGAAATCCTGTTCGTGTCGCACCTGTACGAACCGGGGGCCAACGACAACGCGTCGGGCGTGGGCGTCGGACTGGAATTGGCCCGCAGTCTGAATGCCGCCGTCGTCCAAGGGATCCTGCCGCGGCCGCGGCGGAGCATCCGGTTCCTTTTCAACTGGGAGGGATACGGGCTGTACGCCTGGCTCGACAAACATGCCGACCGGATCCCGGATCTTCTGGGCGGGCTGAACATCGACGAGATCGGCGTGGACCAGTCGCTGGGCAAGTCGGTGTTGCACCTGTTCATGCCGCCGGCCGCGAATCCGTCGTGTACGGGATCCCTTCTTGCGCATCTGTGCGGCGAGATCCTCTCGCCCGGCATTCGCTGGAAGTCGGTTGCGGACCGGGCGGAGATCATCAACGACACAATCTCGTCGGACCCGAACCTTGACGTGCCGATTCCCTGCCTGATCCAATACCCGTCGCGCAACTACCACTCCTCGGCCGACCGGCTTGGGACGCTCAGCGCCCTGGTGATGGAGCGCATCGGGCTGGTCAGTGCGACGCAGCTCTACTTCCTTGCCGCCAGCGAAGCGAAATCCGCGCGCTGGCTGGCGGAGGTAGTGGCGGAAGAGAACCGCCGCAAGTGGCACGGCGCGCGGTTGCGGCTCTTGAGCGGCTCGTGGCCGTTCGACGCGGCACGGACGCGCGAGTGGTTTGCGGAACAGGCGGATCTGTCCGTCGCGTCGGTCGAGAGGTTCGGGCTGCGCGCCGAGGAATCGGCAGCTCTCCGGGAAAACCTGAGGCTGGAGATCGATGACTGGCGCCGCCAGGTCGAACATGCATTCCCGTCGGCCACGCCACGCGGTGCGTCGGAATCGGTGTTGCGAAGGGCAGAGAACGTGGTGCTCGAACGGACGACGCGGGGGACTCCGAAGGCCTGGAGCCTCCGCCACGATTCGCCTGAAGACGAGCGAGCGTACCGCGACCTGTTGTACCGCAACCACTTGGATCTGCTTTTTCACCGACTCTTCTATTGGGCGGACGGCAAGCGATCGCTGATGGATATCATCCGGCGGCTCGAGCTCGAGATGGATGAATTGGCTCGCGACACGAGCATCTCGCGAACGTCGTCCGGCCTTGCGATCGGCGAGAAGGTCTCGCCGGAGCTTGACGTGGATGCGGTGCTGGCGCTGGCCGATCGGATCGTGGCCGACGGGTACTTGAGAGCGAACGCCGGCCCGTAGGCGATCCGTCCGTGCGGACTGCGCGGCCCTCCAGGGGGGAAAGGACCGGTGGATGGATGCTACCCTGTCAGACTTCCCCGCGCGCGATCCGCCAGCAGCGGTGGATCCGACGGTTGCGGAAGTCGGGCGGGACGGTCTGGCGACTGATTTCGCGGATCGACGCTCCGTGGATTTCCTCCTCCGCGAACTTGAAGCGGCGGAAATTCGTGGAGAAGAAGATTACTCCGCCGGGCGACGTCCACTCCAGCAGCCGGTTGAGCAACTCGACGTGGTCCCGCTGCACGTCCCAAACCTCATCCATCCGCTTGCTGTTGGAAAACGTGGGCGGGTCGACCACGACGAGGTCGAAGGCGGCCTTTCGCGGACGCCCGCGAAGCAATTCCATCACGTCCTCGCGGATGAATTGGTGCGTCGCTCCGGTGAAGCCGTTCAGCCGCATGTTCTCGCCGGCCCAGTCGAGATAGGTATTCGAGAGATCCACGGTCGTTGTGGAGGCGGCCCTGCCCGCGGCCGCATAGACCGAGAAGGCCCCCGTGTAGCCGAAGAGATTGAGGAACCGCTTCCCGGCCGCCAGGTCGCGGACCATTGAGCGCGTGATGCGATGGTCGAGGAAGAGGCCGGTGTCGACGTAGTCGGAGAGATTCACGCGAAACCGCAATCCGCCCTCGGAAACCGTGAAGACTCGCTCGTCGTACGCCACGCGCTCGTATTGCGCCGTGCCTCGCTGGCGCTGCCTGCGTTTGACGAAGATGTTGCCCGGCGCAATTTCCAGGATCTCGCCGGCGGTGCGGGCGATCAGGTCGAGCCAGTCGGCCTGCTCGGCGGGTGTGCGATCGAAAGGCCGGGCGCGATCGGCGATGTGCAGGCAGTCCTCGTAGCGGTCGACGATCACGGGCACTTCCGGCACATCGCAGTCGTAGAGCCGGTAGCAGGTGATTCCCTGCCGGGTCGGCCACCGGCGGAAATGGCGGGCCCGATTGACCAGCCGGGCTCGAAAGATCTCCGCCTGCCGATGGGCCTTCTCCGACAGGCCGCCGAACGCCGGCCGCGCCGCTGCCTGCGCTCGCGGCCTGGCCG
>JABWBD010000099.1 GCA_013360685.1 Pirellulales bacterium | reverse complement strand
CGTCGGTCGCGGCAATGGTGACCACCGGCGCGTCGTTGTCGGCGATATTGACGGTGGCGCTTGCCGGCGTGCCGACCGTGTAGCCGGTGCCCGCCAGGAGCGTCACGATGGCGGTTTCCGAAGACTCGATCGTGGTGTTGTCGATCGCTTCCAGGGTGACGTCGACGAAGGACTGGCCGGCCGGAATCGAAATGGTCGTCCCGGCCAATTCCGCCGTGCCGTTCTTGAGCAGGTAGTCGTTTCCGGCGCCGCGCGTGGCCGTGCCGCTGACGGCGAAATTCACGGTGATCGCCGCCTCAGTGGAACCGGCGCGGGAGATCCGGTACGTGCCGCCGTCGGACGGTTCCGCCGCGCTGGCATCCGTCGCGGTAATGGTCAGGACCGGCGTGTCGTTGTCGGCAATGTTCACCGTGGCGCTGGCCTGGGTGCCGACCGTGTAGCCGGTGCCCGACTGGAGCGTGAGGATGGCGGTTTCCGAAGACTCGATCGTGGTGTTGTCGACTGCCGCGAGGGTGACGTCGATAAAGGTTTGCCCCACCGGAATCGTCACCGAGTTTACGGTCAATTCCGTGGAGCCGAGCTTGAGCAGGTAGTCGCCACCGGCGCCGCGCGTGGCCGTGCCGTTGGCGGTAAAGTTGACGGTGATCGCCGCCTCGGTGGAACCGGCGCGAGAAATGCGATACGTGCCGCCGTCGGACGGTTCCGCCGCGCTGTTGTCGCTGGCGGCGATGGTGACGACCGGCGTGTCGTTGTCGGCGATGTTCACGGTGGCGCTGGTTTGCGTCCCGAGTGTGTACGTGGCGCCCGACTGGAGCGTCAGGATCGCGGTCTCCGCGGGTTCGATCGTGGTGTTGTCGATCACCTCCAGGGTGACGTCGACGAAGGACTGACCTCCCGGAATCGCCACGGTGGTGGTCACGTCCGTAGCACCGACCTTGAGGCGATAGTCGTTTCCGGCGCCCTGCGTGGCGGTTCCGGTGGCGGCAATGGCTACGTTCAACAGCGCCCCGGTGGATCCGAGGCGCGTGATCCGGTACGTGCCGGTGTCGGACGGTTCCGCCGCGCTGGCGTCGGTCGCCGCGATCGATACTACGGGGGCCTCGTCGTCGTCGATGCTCGCCATGGCGCTGGCGTTCTGGAGGTTCACGGTGTAATTGCCCGACGTCAAAGTCAGCACTACCGTTTCCAACGGCTCGGCCACCAAATCGTTGACGACTTCGAGGGTCACATCCACGGAAGTCTGTCCGGCCGGGATGGTGACGCTGTTTCCGGTCAGCACCGTGGCGCCGTTCTTGAGCACGTAGTCGCTGGTCGCGCCGCGCGTGGCGGAGCCGGCGGCATCGAAGTTGATGGTGAGATCCGCGGCCGTGGAGCCGGCACGCGTGATGCGGTACAAGCCGTGGTCCGCCGGTTCGCCCGCGAGGTCGTCGATCACGGTGATGCCGACCTGTTCGTTGTCGGTGACCGTGACCGTGGCGCTATTCGGGGCGCCCAGGGTGTATCCCGTGCCCGTTTGCAGCGTGAACACGGCCTGTTCCGTGGGTTCGGTGGCGTCGTCATCGACGATTTCGAGCGTCACGTCGACGAAGCTTTGGCCCGCGGGCATGGTGATGGAATCCGCCGTGACCGTGGTGGAGCCGACCTTAAGCACGTAGTCGCTGGTCGCGCCGCGGGTGGCGGAGCCGGAGGCGGTGAAGTTGACGGTCAGTTCCGCGGTCGTGGAGCCGGCGCGCGCGATTCGGAACGTGCCCGCGTCCGACGGCTCCGCCGCGGCGTTGTCGGTCGCCGTGACGGTGACCAGCGGCGGCTCATTGTCGGTGATCGCGACGGTGACATTGTTGATGGTGATGTCGTTGTAGGCCGTATCGGCGCTGCTTGCGGTGTGGGCGATCGTGCCGGTGTGGTTGCCCTCGACGGCCGTGTCGTCGACGGCATCGACCTGGACCTGCTGCGCCTGACTCCAGTTGGCCGGCGTGAAGGTCAGCGAATTCGGCGAAGCAGTCAACTGGCTGCCGGCATTGATGGCAATTGTGACGTTGGCCGTCGGCTGGGTGTTGAGCGCGACGGTGTAGGTGTCGCTGGCTCCGCCTTCCGCGACTGCGGTGCCTCCGTTCGACTCGTTGAGGACCACGGCCAAGAGCGTCCGTTCTTCCAGCCGTTCGCATCCGAGTTGGCGGCGGCGAAATCGATGGACGGTGCGGTTGCGACGGCTCGATCGGGACTTCGGCTTCATAGGGACTTGCCTTCTTCGGGGAAACGGAATGGGCGCGGACCAGGCGGATTCACCGTGCATCGGACCGAAAAAGGCCGATGCCGGCCGCGGCAGGTCGTATCACAGGTCTGTTCCGGAGAAAAGGTCCGAACGTAAACGGCTCGAACGGAGTTGCAGGAGAAGTGGACGCCCAATTGGGGCGGATACGAGTTCGAACGACGAGACGAGAGCGGCCGGGGGCGTTTCGCCCCTTCCCACGGAGCGGTTGCCAATCCGACGTCCATGCCCTCGATTCGTCCATCCAAAGCGGTTCGCCGTGCATCCTAGGTCTCCATGCTAATCTGGATTTAGAAGCGTGGCAAGCTGCACAAGTTCCCGAATCGTCCCCAAATTCTGTACGGTATCTCGGCATCTTCCGGAGGTGACGGATCTACCGGCGGAGGCTGGCCAGTCTTCCGCCACAACGTGGCAACCCCATGTCAGCCCCAGCCAACGGCGTGGGGAGCAAAATCGGCCAGCCTATATTCCAGGCGAAGGCCGGAATTGCAGGAAAACCTCAGGGGAAGGGCCAGATATTGCGACAGCCAGCTTCCAATCGCCGGGCGAGTTGACCTCTCCATGAGGGTCAAGACCAACTGGCGTGCCCGCCCCCACGTAGGCCGGTTTCTTCGAAACCGGCATCCGCGTCTCGGAGAGGACCTCCCGACCTCGCCCGACTCGCCTGCTCCGCCAGACACAATGCCTTGCGTGTGCGTCGCCAGACACCGTCCTACGGCACGTCCGCGCATCAGAAATTGGACCAATGACAAACCGCATCCAGACTCGCCGGTCGAACCGCACTCTTTTCACCCACCGACTCCCGACCCCGTTGGCGATCCATTCCACAAGCCCCGGTTGACATTTCTCACCTACCTCCCACAATGGACGGCGTGGCAGGGGACAACCGCCCCGCCGCAAAGCAACTGTTCGTTCTTCAACCGCAAAATCCGTTCGCCGAGGAGGAACAGATGAAGTCCTCGCTGCTCGTTACGGCCGCGCTCGTCGCGGTCAGCGTTGCTGGAGGCGTTCACGCACAGGAAAGGCTGGCACTCGCCGAGCGAGAACCGGCATCCCTGGAGGGGATCTGGAGCGTGGTCTCCATGAAAGACGGCGGCAAGACGCTGCCGGACACGGTGAAATCGTTGCGATTCGTCTTCTCCGGCAAGAAACTCATCATGCGGATGCCCGAGCGCGTGATTGCTGAGACCGAATTCACGATCGATCCGGAAAAAAGCCCCGCGACCATCCGCATGACCTACAGCGGCCGGCCGACCCTGGGAATCTTCCGAATCGAGGACGACCGGCTGACGATCTGCCTGAGCGCTTCGAAAAACCAACCGCCGACCGACTTCACCTCCGAGCCCGACTCATACAATCAGGTGCTCATCGTGCTCAGGCGGGGCGATGTCGGACCGGTCGGCAATCATCTCTATGTGGCCGGCCTGGAGGGGAACTCGCTGCGAAAACTGGCGCCGCTGGAAAAGGAGATGCAGGACCTTTCGACCGGCTCGCCCGACTGGTCGCCCGACGGCAGCAAGATCGCGTTCGACGCCTGGCGGCTCTCGCGCAAGGAAACATACCGCGACGCCAATGTCTACCTCGTCAATGCGGACGGCACGGGGCTGAAGCACATCGCGGTCGGGGCCATGCCGAGTTGGTCGCACGACGGAAAACGGCTCACCTTCTGCCAATATGATCCGAACCGGGGCGTGTGGGTGATGAACGCCGACGGATCGAATCCGAAATTGATCGATCCGGACGGCTGGGGCTCGGACTGGTCGCCCACGAGCAACGAGATTATGTACACGACTTATGGCAACGGCGCCGAGATCTGCGTTGCCGATCCCGACACCGGAAAGCGGCGGACGATTCTCAGCGGCGGGAAGTACAACATCGTCTATTGGAACCCCGGCTGGTCGGCGGACGGCAAGCACGTCTGCTTCCTGGGGCGCCGGCCAGACGAGACGCTGGAGATTGCATCAGTCAGCACGGAGGGGGAGAACAAGGACTTCCGGGTGCTGATGACCTTCTCAGCACAATCACGGTACAAGGCTCCCGTGCAATGCCTGAGCTGGGACGGCGACGCCGGGCACATCCTCGCTGCCATGCAGGGCCCGGACTACAAGAACAAGCTGGTGTACTTGCTCGACCCGACCGGCAAGGCGCAACCCGAGCGAGTATCCGGCCTCGACCCGAACCAGAACTACCTCGCCGCGGCGTGGGCCCCCGACGGCAAACGTCTGGTGGTCGTGCGGCAGGAGGAGTGAAGCATTGGAGTGATGGTTGGGTGGAAATTGACACCCCATCACTCCATTCATCCCCTACTCCGCCTTGCTTCCTCCGATCGCCATCAAGTGCGACACGGTCCGCAGGTACATCACCCCGCCGGCCACGGCCGGCGTGCTATTGCTCCGTTCGCCGAGATCGATGCGGCTGACGAGCTTGTACTGGTCGGAGGCGGCCACTACGACCAGCTCGCCCTCGCGCGAGATGCAGTAGAGGTAGTCGCCGACACACACCGGCGAACCAAAGAAATTCCCGCCGATCCGCTCTTTCCAGCGGACCTCGCCCGTGGGCGCATCCAAACACGTGACGATACCCTGATCGCCCCAGAGAAACACCAGCGGATCTTTGGCAATGGGGGTGGGCACGTAAGGCAGTGCTCCTTTGATTTCGTAGGCCAACTCGGGTTGCGTTGCTTTGGCCGGGTCGCCGGGCCGGACGGCCACGGTTCGCCTGCCGACCCCGCCACCGCCGCAACTGGCGATGATCAGTCCCGAAGCAACGGCCGGCGAGCCGACCACGCGGTGGGTCATCACTCCCAGCTCCCAGTTCATCTTCCCGGTCCGCGGATCGAGGCTGCTAATGCCGTGGGCCCAACTCGACTGGATCAACTGCAACGGGCCGCCCTCCGACTGGTAGATCAACCCAGTGGCATAGGCCGTCTTCTCGGTCTTGCGGGGAGTCTGCCAGCGGACTTCGCCCGTCTCCGAGTCCAGCGCGATGGTGGAACTCTCGCCATCCTGATCGTTCGGCAGGATCACAAGTCCTTCAAAGACGACCGGCGACGCGCCGCAGCCGTGTTCCGCCACGAAAGGCCCGAGTTCGCGCCGCCAGAGCTCCTCGCCTTTTTCCTGGTCCAGGGCAACGACCGTGTATTTCTCCGGCGTCGCCCAGACGTAATACACCCGCTGCTCATCCACCGCCGGGGTGGCTGAAGCGTAGCAATTGAGCTTGTGCTTGGGATGGGTGGTCGACGCGTACTCCCGCTTCCAAATCAGGCCGCCGTCGCCGGTTCGCAGGCACCGGATCATCTGCGTCGCGTCTTCCTCCGACGCCGAGGTGACGAGAATCCGATCGCCCCAGATCACCGGCGAGGAATAGCCGATGCCGGGCAGTTCCACGCGCCAGCGGTAGTCGTCGTTCGTCCAAGTCGCGGGCACGGTTGTGGACTGGCTGGTCCCGGCGCCGTTCGGGCCTCGAAATCGCGGCCACGTCGAGTCAGCGGCTTTCGTCAAGAGTGGGGTGGAGAGGAGAGCGAGCGAAAGCAAGCGGCAGAAAGTACGATTCATCCTGGCGGTCCTTGGAAGGCGAGAAAGGAGAGAATAGCGGGATTGTAGCCTCAACCTGCGCAGCCTGTCGACTGCGAGCGGGCCATCTCGGTTGCCGTTGTCCCGGTTCCCTCGCTAGAATTCCCCGAAGCGGCTCCGAAGCCGCGACTTGCCGGCCCTCAAACGGAGAGACGATGCCGACACGCCAATCGTCCGACGGACTGCTGATGATCGGTCATGGAACCCTTGAATCCAGCGGCGTGGCCGATTTCTTCCAGATCGTCGAGCAGGTCGAAGGTCTTCTGCCGCAAGTCCCGGTACAGGGCTGCTTCCTCGAACTCGCTGCGCCGAACATTGCGAGCGGGGTCCGCGCTTTGCATGAAAAGGGGGTTCGATGGATCCGGGCAGTGCCGCTGCTGCTTTTCGCCGCGGCCCATGTCCGCCGCGATATCCCCGAGGCGCTTGCCGCCGCCAGGGCTGAGAACCCCGGAGTTGAAATCCAGCAGTGTAATCACCTGGGTTGCCACCCGAAAATCGTTGAGCTCTCTTCACAGCGGTGCCGGGAAGTATTGGCCGCTCAGCCAAATTGTCCCGTTCAGGAGACGCTCCTCATCTTGGTGGGCAGGGGAAGCCGCGACAAGCGGGCAACGCAGGAAATGCACGACTTCGCGGAGCTTCGCCGGCAAGCGACGCCGGCAGTCGACGTGCGAGTCGCATTCCTGGCGATGGAAAGGCCGCGACTCGATGAGGTTCTCCGGTGGGCCGCAACCGCGGGCGTGAGACGGGTGGTTGTCCAGCCGCACCTTTTGTTCCCGGGCTGCCTGGTCGATCAAGTTCGCGCGGCGGTCAGTCACGTTCGGAAGGAATACCCATCTGTTGAGTGGGTTGTTGTTGGGTCTCTAGGTCGGGATCGGCGGATTGCGGAAGCCATCGCGAGCTTGGCGACTCGGGGCATGGATCGGCAGAACCGGGTCCATGTGAGTAGCGTAAGTGAAGGACAGCTAGCGGGTAGCAATCCTCCGGACCAGCAGTCCGATCTTGTTTCGGGGTGGATTTCTGGGTAGGATACACCCGATCTGTACGTTTGTGGGTGTTAGGTATTTCCGTCAACTTTTGCGGATTTAGAGGTAGATCTGAATGGCTCATCCCAGCGTTTCCAAGAACCGTCGCCGCCTGGCTTGCGTCCTGCTGGCTGTGTTCCTGGTCTCGGGCATCGGTCTGGCGGTGTGTGCCGACCCGATCACCCCCAGTGCCAAGGACCGGCAGATTGCCCTGACGGTCACGTCGTTGCTGAAGAGGGAACACCTCTCGAAGCATAAGCTCGACGACGAGATCTCCGAGCGATGCTTCCAGATGTTCCTGAAGTCGCTCGACCCGATGAAGCTTTATTTTTACCAGTCGGACATCGACGGATTCCAGCGGCAGCAGAAAGAGCTGGACGACGCCATGCGTCGGGGCGACGTCAAATTCGCCTACGACGTTTTCACGGTGTTTCTCCGGCGGATCGACGAGCGAGTGGCGGTAGTAGACCGGCTTCTGGCGATGAACCACGACTTCACTCTCGAAGAAGAAATGGGCGTTGATCGCGATACGATCCAGTACGCCAAGAACGAAGCCGAGGCCAACGATCGTTGGCGCAAGCGGATCAAGTACGACCTGCTGGTGTTGAAAGCCGACAAGATCGAGGGTCAGGCGGCGATCGAAAAGCTTACGCGGCGATACCACAGCTTCGCCAAGCGGATGCACCAGACCGACGACGAGGAACTGCTGGAGATGTATCTCACGGCGATGACGACCTCGTTCGATCCGCACACCACGTACATGGCGCCCAGCACGCTGGACAATTTCGACATCGCAATGCGGCTGGAACTCGACGGGATCGGCGCCGCCCTTCAGGCGGAGGACGGCTTTACGGTCGTCAAGGAGATCATCCCCGGCGGCGCCGCCGACAAAGACGGCCGGCTGAAGCCGGGCGATAAGGTGGTCGGCGTCGGGCAGGGCGCCAACGGCGAGATCGAGGATGTCGTCGATCTGAAACTCAGCGACGTCGTGAAGCTGATCCGCGGCAAGAAGGGGACCGTCGTCCGGCTCCAGGTCGTCCCGGCCGAGAGCACGGACCGGAAGATCATCGAGATCACCCGCGCCAAGATCGAACTGAAGGACAAAGAGGCGCGCGCCCACGTGTTCGACGCGGGCAAGAAAGCCGACGGCCAACCGTACAAGGTGGGCGTGATTGAATTGCCCAGCTTCTACATGGACATGTCCGGCGCTCGGCTTGGTTTGCCCGACTTCAAGAGCTCGACTCGCGACGTGCGCCGCATTCTTGAGGACTTCACTGCCAAGGGAGTCGATGCCGTCGTGCTCGATCTGCGCCGCAACGGCGGCGGTTCGCTCCAGGAGGCAATCAACCTGACCGGCCTGTTCATCGACCGGGGCCCGGTCGTCCAGGTCAAGGATTCCGACGGCCGGATCACGCCCTACAACGACGTCGAAGCGGGAACGGCGTGGGAGGGTCCGCTGGTCGTGCTCATCAGCAAGTTCAGCGCCAGCGCCAGCGAGATTCTCGCCGGCGCGATCCAGGACTACGGCCGCGGCCTGATCGTGGGCGACCATACGACCCACGGCAAGGGAACCGTCCAGAGCCTGATGGATCTTGCCCAGACGCTTTTCCGTTTGCCCAACATGGAGCCCCTGGGCGCGCTGAAGATCACGATGCAGCAGTTCTATCGCCCCAATGGCGACAGCACCCAGAACCGCGGCGTCGTCTCAGACCTGGAGTTGCCCTCGCTAACCACCCATCTCGACGTCGGCGAGAAGGATCTCGACTATCCGGTCGCTTTCGACCAGGTCCAACCGCTCGAGTTCCCCAAGCTCGGCTATGTCAACGGGGGGGTTGTGAACCAACTGCAGACCCTCTCGGCCCAGCGGCGGCAGAACTCCGAGGACTTCCGCAAGGTGACCGAGAACATCGCCCGCTATAACGAGCAGAAGGACCGCAAGGCCGTCACTCTCAACGAGGCCAAGTTCATGAAGGAACGAGCGGAACTGAACGCCGATAAGGAAGAAGAGAAGAAACTTGAGGAATTGAACGATTCCGGCGGTCTGGAGATCAAGCGGGACTACTACCTGGACGAGGCCCTGGCGATTACCGCGGACTATCTCAGCCTGCTCGGTTCGGCGCCTCCGGCCCAGGCCGTTCAGGCAACCGCACCCCGCCACGCCGCTCAGGCCAACTGAGCAGGCGGCCGAGGACGGGGATTCACGAAAACAGAGCCCACGCGCGAGCGGCCGGGCTCTTTTCTTTTCGGCGTGGTTCAGATGCGGGTGACAACTGGTAGGTCCCGCTTGCCGAGCGGGACCTTGCACCACAGGTCCCGCTCGGCAAACGGGACCTACTTCTGTGACCCACCGATGCTCAAATCTGAACCACGCCTTCTTTTCGTACTGCCTTCGCGGCGAGAACTTGCCTGGGGCAAGGAAACCTGATACCTTGAAACACGTGCGGCCCCCGTTACGCAGGGGGGATCCGCGTTGGTGAATGAGATTCGTGGCCGGGAATCTTGCGTTCGCACGGCGGACGTAAGCATAATGAACTGCCCCAGGCCATTCCGGTGTCCAACGAGCAGGTGCCAGCAGCCATGCCGAACGAAGACACACCCCAGTCAACCCCGGTCGACGCGAAAGCATCTTCCGCGGAGAACACGCCCGAATCCTCCCCATCTGCGGGGAATGGCAACGGCGAACTGGCGACTTCGTCCCCTGACGAGCTTCAGAAACCCGAAAAAGAACTTGAGGGAGCCGACGGAGCCTTGTCGTCGGAAGAAGCCGGCAAGAAGGAGGTCGAGACGAGTTCCCCGAGCGAGCAGGAATCGCCTGCCGCCGCCGGGTCTGGCGACGGAGGGGTCGCCACCAAGGCCACGCCGGCCGCGAAGCGTGCGGTCAAGAAGAAAGCGGTGGCTGCACCGGCGCTGGAGCTTTTCGAAGAAGAAGAGCACCTGGTGACCCGCGGCGTCAAGCGGAGTTTTGCCTCGCTCTTGTTCTCGATGGTCCTCCACATCGTGGTCGTCGTCGCCCTCGGCCTGTGGACGCTGCCCGAGACGATTTCGACGTACATTCCGCCGCTGGTGGTGCGGACGGAAGAAGAGGCGAAGCCGCTGGAAACCGAGGTGCTCGACGAGCAACTGGAAGCGGCCACCGAGATGGTCTTCGGGCCGTCCAGTGCGCCGACCGTGACGGCGGCAGCGGTTTCCGACACCAAAGTGGAGCAGATTACCCAGGACAGCGCCGCGGCCGGTCTTCCGATCAGCGATGTGGACATCAGCGGCCTGCTGGCCACGATGGCCGGCGACCACGGCCTGATCAAGGAGGTGCCCACCGGCACGCACGGCCAGGCGCGAAGCGTCGTCGACAATTATTCGCAGGCGATGGATCGGATCACCCAGGCGGTCCTTCAGATGCTCTACAAGGATGACGTGCTGGTCATCTGGCTGTTCGACCAGTCGGAAAGCATGAAGGACGACCAGAAGCAGATCCGCGACCGGATTGAGCGCGTCTATCAGGAGTTGGGACTGAGCGATCGCGCCAAGGGCGAGCACCTGCTGACGGCCGTGGTCAGCTTTGGCGAGGGTTTCACGATCCATACGCAAAAAGCGACGGCCGAAATGCAGAAGATCCGCGAGGCGATCGATGCGGTTCCGATCGACAAGTCGGGCAAGGAAATCACCTGCCAGGCGATCGGCCGCTCGATCAATCATTTCCGCAAGTTCGCCGTGCAGGGGAAACGGCGGCTGGCGTTGATCCTGGTCACCGACGAAAGCGGAGAGCCGCCGGACAATCTCCAATACCTGGAGGCCGCAATCCAGGAGGCCAAGTCGGCCCAATGCCGCATCTACATTCTCGGCCGCGAGGCAGTGTTTGGCTACCCGTACGCTCACATCCGCTGGGTCCATCCACAGACCGGCCGACCACACTGGTTGAGGATCGACCGCGGGCCGGAAACCGGTTTTGTCGAACAGATCCAGACGGACGGGTTCCACCGCCGCTACGACGCTTTCCCCAGCGGTTACGGCCCGTACGAGCAGTCGCGGATCGCCGCGGAAACGGGCGGTGCGTTTTTCCTCTTGCCGAGCCTGGAGCCCAACCTGGTGCGGGGCGAGAATCGCCGTTACGAGCTCGATGCGATGCGCGGCTACCGGCCTGACTTGCGGCCTCGCGAGAAGATCGTTGCCGAGCGGGACAAGTTCAAACTGCGGACCATTCTCTGGAAGATCATCAACGACCTGAATCCCTACCGCGACACCAAAATGGAGATGCGCGAGCATTTCGCGCCCGAGCCGGCCGAGTTCATCAAGCAGGTTCCCGTCGAGCATGCCAAGGCGAAACTCTATCTGGAGTACCTGGCGGTCGCCAGCAAGGAGCTCGACCGGGCGCAGCGATTGCGAGACGACGAGCCTGAGCCGCGATGGAAAGCCAACTTCGACCTGATGCACGCGCAACTCCTGGCCTACCAGGTGCGGATGCTCGAGCACGGCCTTTACCTCGAGGAGTTCGTCAAGAAGCCTAGGGTGGTTCCGCTCAGCAAGCCGCCCAATTTGAAGCTCACGTATTGGGACCTGAGCACGCGCAAGGAGCGACTCACCGGCGACAAGACGGTGCCGACGATCGAGAAGGCGACAGCGCTGTTCAACCAGGTCATCAAGGACCACCCCGGCACTCCCTGGGCTGCCCGCGCCCAATGGGAACTAGCCCGCGGTTACGGCGTCATCCTCGAACCCTATTACGAGCCGCCGTACAAAGAAGTCAAGAACCCGATTCCGCTTCCGAAGCTGTAATCCGCCCACTCCCCTCTCCCGCTGCGGAGAAAGGGGGCCGGGGGTGAAGGCAGTTGGCTTTTCGCCAAGGACCGCCACCCACCTCCGATTGTTCGCCTTTGGATCGGCGGATCAACAACTGCCGCTGGAAAGTAGCAGGCACGCTTCGCCATGCTGTCCGCTACGGCACGGCGGAGCGTGCCTGCCACCTTACAGTCCGACAGCAACACTCTCCGCGATCCTCGCGCGTCTTATTTCTTCCGGCCTTCAAGGTATCTTTGATAGAAGTCCAGCGCCTGCTGATCGGAGACCTTGCCCACGACCAACCGTATGTCGGCCGTTGCGGTCCGGCATGTCCACCTGCGGCTTGACAGTCGTCTGGACATCGAGCGTATCCGGACTGGTCCAGCGATAGACCGACTGACCAAGGACAAACCCGAGAAGAGGATTGCAGACAGCCCGCTTGAGTACCGTTCTGCTTGCGTCGGCCCGGCGCGCGGGTGTACAATCACCGGCTTGGAGGCAATCGGTGGGCCCGCCCCGCCGGTCCGCCCGCTCGTTCACCTTGTACACTGAAGGAGATGCCGCCATGTCCAAGCCCTCGCCGGATGACCGCTTCACCGGACGCAGAGAGTTTCTGTCCATGCTTTCGGCGGCCGCCGCCTCGGGCCTGTTCGGCGCCGCCGCCTCAGCGGCCCCTCCCGACGTCCCTGCGAGTGCGCCCGGCGCCGCGCCCCAAGCGGGTCCCGCGATGCCCACGATCATGCTGGGCAAGCACCAGGTCAGCCGACTGGTCGCCGGGTCCAATCCGATCCTGGGTTATTCCTACATGGGCAAACATACCGACCAGCACATGAAGGAGTATTTCACCACCGAGCAGACGGTGCGGTTCCTCCAGGACTGCGAACGGTCGGGGATCACGGCCCACCAGTTCTCCACGCCCGACCGCGCGGCCCCCTACATCCGCCCCTTGCGAGAGCAGGGCTCGAAGCTGCAGTACATCTGCCTGCATTCCGAGCGCGACAAGATCCAGCAGGCGATCGACATTGCGCAGCCGATCGCCATCGTGCATCACGGCGGCGCGACCGATCGGCTCTTCTCGGAGGGGAAATCCAAACGGGTGCACGACTACGTCAAAGCGGTCAAGGACAGCGGCGTACTGGCCGGAGTGTCGGCTCACAATCCCGACTGCATCAAGCAGGTGGCCGACGAAGGCTGGGAGGTCGACCTCTTCATGACCTGCTTCTACTTCGTCACCCGCAAAACGGTGAATAAGGACCTGGACGTTTCCACGTTGGACATGGTCTATCCGTTCTTCAAAGACGATCCGCAGGCGATGACCCAGGTGATCCGGCAGGTGAAACAACCCTGCCTGGCATTCAAGATCCTCGGCGCCGGCCGGCTCTGTTCCAGCCCGGACACCGTCCGCGCAGCCTTCAAGTTCGCCTTTGAGAACATCAAGCCGATCGATGGCGTGATCGTAGGGATGTTTCCCTGGTATTTCGACGAGATCGGGGCCAACGTCGAGTACACGCGCCAACTAGGGATCTGACGGGGTCGGTGTGGTACGTGCGGCACGTCGCGGGAGCGATGTGCCACACGGGGAGGCAAAACGACGCGGGGCGGCAGGCGAGCTGCTGCCCCGCGGAAGCGATACCCTAAGTGCCGGCCGAGGCAACCGCGCCATCGGCCGTTAGAGACCCTAACGGAACTCCGACTGCCATCACCCCCTGCCCCTATGAGCGAAGCGGGAGAGGGGAGTTGAGTTAGGGCGTCTTAAGGGAACCGTGGCATCTTGGGCCGCACTGCGATCACCCGCACTTGACCGCAATCTTCCGCGGCTTGACGGCTTCGGCCTTCGGCAGGTGCAGCGTCAGCGTGCCGTTGTTCAGCTCCGCGGAGATCTTGCTGGAATCGATCGACTCGCCGATGTTGAAGACGCGATAGAAATCGCCGATTCCGTACTCCCCGTAGAGATATTCGCGGTTTTCGTGACGCGCCGCCACCTTGCCGTGGACGACCAACTGGTTGTTTTCGAAGCGGATGTCCAGATCTTCGCCGTTCACTCCCGGGAGGTCGCCGAAAAGGGTCAATTCATCGCCGGTTTCGAGAATGTCGAATCGAGGGACGAACGTCGGGCCGCCCTGGGTGCGTTCCGCGGTGGCCATCGGACCCTGCGATTCCTGCTTGGCTAGTTCCGCCATGACTGAATCTCCTGTTGAGTTCCGAGGTTTGTGGGTGTTCGGCCGCCGTTGCCGGCGGTCGGTTCGTCGGGCACACCGCTTGAGGTCAGTTGCTCTTCACACTGATCTTGCGCGGTTTGGCCTCTTCCCGCTTGGGCAACTTGATGGTGAGGACTCCGTTGCGAAGTTCCGCTTCGACCTTGTCCTCGTCCACGTCCTGGGGCAGCTCCACGAGGCGGCTAAAAGCCCCAAAGTTGCGCTCCTGCCGGTGCCAATTGCCGCCAGGGATTTCGGGCCGTTTCCGTTCGCCACGGACCGAGAGTTGATTGCCGCCGGTAACGTAGATCTCCAGGTCGGCCAGATCCATGCCGGGCAGTTCCGCTTCGACATACAGGTTTTCCTCGTCCTGCCACAGGTCGAGCGGAGGATAAACGCCCATCCGATAGCCGTTGCCTCCCGTGCGACCGAACACCCGGTTCATCTCCTCCTGCAGGCGATTCATTTCGGTCCACAGATCGCGAAAAGGTTGCATTTGCCAACGTGTGCTGAACATTCTGGTGTCCTCCTGTTCCATCCACGGACTTGATCGTTTCGGCCGCGGGCTTGCTCGTTCTCGCGGCGGTTTCTTGTTCCACAACCTAGAAATGCAACGACCGTGCCAAGCAAAATCGCACTGGGCGACGGCTCGGTCAATTTGCCGTAAAGCCCAAGAGACAAGCGACTTAAGGAACGGAAGCCCCGTGAGGCTTCGAAGCCCAGAGGAAATAGAACCACGTGGGGCTGTCAAAAACTACGGGAGCCATGGTCGAAGCGGCGGAACGGGCTGTCAATTTGACAGGACGGATTCCGGACACGGATCGGAAGACTTGCGGTCCGGCGGGAATTCGGGTATTCCGAAAGGGACCGATGATGACAGAACTGGGTGGAGCCGCCATGAAGACGATGAAAGCACTGGTGAAGAGCAAGGCCGAGCCCGGTTTGTGGCTCGAAGACGTTCCCGTGCCGCAGATCGGCATCAACGATGTCCTGATCCAGATCCTCCGCACGGGCATCTGCGGGACCGACGTGCATATCTACAACTGGGACGCCTGGGCCCAGAAGACCGTGCCCGTGCCGTTGGTCGTGGGACATGAGTTCGTGGGCCGGATCGTGGAGGTCGGCAGCAACGTGGCCGATTTCCAGGTGGGCGACACGGTCAGCGGCGAGGGGCACGTGGTCTGCGGGCGGTGCCGCAACTGTCTGGCCGGCCGGCGGCACCTCTGCATGGATACCTCCGGGGTCGGCGTGAACCGGCCGGGGGCGTATGCCGAATACCTGTCGCTGCCGGTGACAAACGTCTGGCACCTCGAGCCGGACATTCCGCTGGACATCGCCGCCATTTTCGACCCGCTGGGCAACGCGGTCCACACGGCCCTCAGCTTCCCGGTGTTGGGAGAGGACGTGCTCATCACCGGGGCTGGCCCGATCGGCATCATGGCGGCCGCCGTGGTCCGCCACGCCGGGGCCCGCTACGTTGTCATCACCGACGTGAACCCCTGGCGGCTCGAACTGGCCAAGAAGATGAAACCGACGCTGGCCCTCGATGTCCGCGCAATGAGCGTCGCCGACGCCCAGAAGAAGCTGGGCATGCGCGAGGGATTCGACGTGGGCCTCGAGATGTCGGGCAATCCCCAGGCCTTCCGCGACATGCTCGCCAACATGTGCCACGGGGGCCGGATCGCCATGCTCGGCATCCCCGAGAAGGAGGTGCCGATCGACTGGAACACGGTGATCTTCAACATGCTCACCATCAAAGGCATCTACGGCCGCGAGATGTACGAGACGTGGTACAAGATGACCGTCATGATCCAGAGCGGGCTGGACATCGGCCCGGTAATCACGCACCGTTTCCATTACACCAACTACGAACAAGGTTTCGCCGCCATGCGCTCCGGCCGCTCCGGAAAGGTAATCCTGACGTGGAAGGACGAGGCGGAGTGAGGGTTGGTCATTGAACCCTCGTTCCCAGGCTCTGCCTGGGAACGCACTGCGTTCGAGGCTCTGCCTCGTCCAGAGTAGCCGAGAGATCCAGCGGCTGCAGACAGAAAAGAGCAGGCGGAGCCTGCAAGACAGTGCATTCCCAGGCAGAGCCTGGGAACGAGAGAATGACCAATGACAAGGAGTCTTTCAATGTTCGGCTCAATGAGACAGTACCTTGGCGATCAGCTCCGCGAGATCCGTGAGGCGGGGCTGTACAAGGGGGAGCGGGTAATCACCAGCCCGCAACGGGCCAGGGTCGGCGTGCTCCAGCGCGAGCCGGTGCTCAACCTCTGCGCGAACAACTACCTGGGACTGGCCGACCATCCCGAGGTGGTCGCCGCCGCGCATGAGGCGCTGGATCGCTGGGGCTACGGCATGGCCTCGGTGCGATTCATTTGCGGGACGCAACAGGTCCACAAGCAACTGGAAGCCCGCCTGAGCGAGTTCCTCGGGACCGACGACACGATTCTCTACTCTTCGTGCTTCGACGCCAACGGCGGGTTGTTCGAGACGCTCCTGGGTGCGGAAGACGCCGTGATTTCCGACGAGCTCAACCACGCCAGCATTATCGACGGCGTCCGACTCTGCAAAGCGCAGCGGTTCCGTTACCGGAACAACGACATGGCGGACCTGGAAGAGCAACTCAAGCAGGCCCAAGGGGCCCGCTTCCGCATGATCGCCACCGACGGCGTCTTTTCGATGGACGGCATCATCGCCAACCTGCCCGGCATCTGTGAGTTGGCCGACCGCTACGATGCCCTGGTGATGGTGGATGATTCGCACGCCGTCGGCTTTATGGGCGCCGGCGGGCGAGGAACGCCGGAGTACCACGGCGTGGCCGACCGTGTCGACATCCTCACCGGCACGCTCGGCAAAGCGCTGGGCGGGGCCAGCGGCGGCTACACGAGCGGCCGCAAGGAAATCATCGAAATGCTCCGGCAGCGGAGCCGGCCGTACCTCTTCTCCAACACGCTCGCCCCGCCGATCGCCGGCGCTTCGCTCAAAACGCTCGAGCTGCTCTCGCATTCCACGGAGCTCCGCGACCGGCTGGAAGCGAACACCCGCTTCTTCCGTCAGGCGATGACCGAGCGGGGCTTCCGGATCACTCCAGGCGACCACCCGATCGTGCCGATCATGCTCGGCGACGCGGTGCTGGCGGGCCGGATGGCCGACGCGCTCTTGAAACGAGGAATTTACGTGATCGGGTTTTCCTACCCGGTCGTGCCGAAAGGCAAGGCACGGATTCGCGTCCAGGTCTCCGCCGCCCATACGCGGGAGGACTTGGAATTTGCGATCGATGCCTTTGCTGCAGTAAAACGAGAGTTGGGGATTTAGCCTGCACGCTGCCGAATGGTAGGACGGCCTTCCCAGGCCGTCACGACGGCCCGGAACCGTGATACGTATTCATTCGCCGGTCCTCAGTTCGCTCTGACCCGCAGAAGGTCCAGCCATTTCGTCGGCTGCTCGACCGTAACCTGGCCATGGTTGTTGTTCGACGCGGCACGCAGGACCAGTCCGATCAGAAACGGCTGTCCCTGGTACTCAAAGACACCGGCGGCGGAACACCAAGGCGTGCCTTTGCCGCCGTCGCCGGGCAGCCGGGCCTTGCTGAAGAACTTGTGCGAAAAACCCGCGATGCTCACCTGGCCCGGCCAGCGCCGGATCAACGCGCGGTGTGCGGCGACCACCGCCGCCAGCCCCGGCGCCACCGAGTCGAAGAAATCGTCCAGGCGGTTCGCCGACGGGAGCTCTCGTGCCAGGCCCGACGGGGCCACCACCACGGCCGCCAACCGCACCGGCGCCAAAGAAAACTCCAGCGAGGGCAAGCCCGGCGGAGGACCGATCTCGCCCAACCCGGCAACGTCGACCGGTTGTTCGGGATCCATTCGCGCGGGTTTCTCCTCCCGCACGCGAAACATCTTCCAGACAACGTACACCACTGCCAAAACCACCACTCCCACAACTACCCACGCCACGGTCCCTGCCGACACGTTCCGGGCAGCCTCTTGCAGGGTCCACGAAAGATCAATCTCCATGTTCATCACCTATCTCCTTTCAAACACCGCCGGGTCCACCTTCCCGCCATGATACACGTTATACCGCTCGCGGCCGCTTGCAGCACAAATCCGAATCGCAAGTGAGGGCTCCTGTACCGCCGTTGGCATCGGATTCCGGCTCGACGGGCCCGCAGCCGGGCTGCTGGCGAGAGATTTCCGGGCGCAGCGTGGCTATCCGGAAACATGGATTGGATCCCGGATGATGTGCACGGGGCCCTCAACCCACGCAAAATGCAGGGTGTCTGCCTGTCCCTAGTTTTCCAACTACGCCGGAAAACATTGCCCATCCGTCGGTACCCATCTACTGGTAAATGCCACCCGATTCCATTATCCTAGTTGATACGGCCAATGCGCCACGCTGGGCCAGACAGCTCGGCCACATGGGCCGAACTAGTGGTCAACCAGCTCTTTTGAGGGAGACATATGGCTCGCAAGATACTGAATCGTCGGGAGTTACGAGAGGCAGGTGATGCCGCCGAACGGCTGGAAGGCGAGGAAAAAACGGCGAAAAAGGTGGCCCCCAAGAAGCCTGCCAAGCGGAAAAGTCGTGCCAAGGTGGCCAAAGAGGTTCGATTGAAGGCATTTTGGGGTGTTTTCAGCCAATCGCTCAACCAGGTAAGCCAGTTTGAATACGGCGAGCGAGAACTGGCCGACAAGAAGGCCTCGGAGCTGAGCGAGTCGAAAAAAAGCCCTCACTTTGTCCAGTTGGTCAAGAAAGTCATCGAGGAGTAGCGCCTCGTGCGGCGACATCGGGCGTGGTTCGAGAAAAGGGGGCCCGGCTCCGAGCCAAACATTGGCAAGGACCCGGAAAGCCCCCGGTTGACGAGGCGACTGTCCCCGTTTTTCTTGAACCACGCCGGACCTCGTCGGCAATCGTGAGGGAACTGAGTTACCATGAGGTTTCTGGACCGGGCGCAGCAGTCCGAAGCTGCCTCTTCAGGACAAACCTCGGGCGAGACGCCCGCGACCGGCCCCAAGGTCGCTTCCCAGTCCGGGACGCGGCCAGGAACCGACCTTCCATTGAAACCAACCGAGCGGAATCGGCAACATGCATTTTGAAGAAGGCCAGACAGTCGGAATCGACCTGGGTACGACGTATTCGACCCTCGCCCAGTTGGATCGCGACGGCAACCCCGTCGCAATTCCCAACGAGGACGACGAGGTCGAAACGGCCAGCCTGATCTTGCTGACCGACACGAAGCACGTGATCGTCGGCCCTAACCGCACGCGTGCGTCCGTCGAGGATCCCAAGAACGTCGTCGAACGTATCAAGCGCCATATGGGCGAGAACGAATACAAGCGGACGTTCGACGGCCGCCCGATCACCCCGGAGTTTCTCTCCGCACTGATCCTCAAGAAGCTCCGGCAAGACGCCCAGAAGCGGATCGGCAAGATCGCCAATGCCGTGATCACGGTCCCCTATTACTTCAACGACGCCCGCCGCAAGGCGACCCAGGACGCCGGTCGGATCGCCGGCTTCAACGTGATCGACATCATCAACGAACCGACCGCCGCCACGCTCACCTACGCCTGGCACCGCGGTGAACTGGGGGCAGGAACCGCGGGCGGCCGAGCGCGAAAAGCCCTCGTCTACGACTTGGGCGGCGGCACGTTCGACGTCACGGTCGTCCAATACACGCCTGCCCATTTCCAGGTCCTCGCCACCGACGGCGACGTGCAGCTCGGCGGCGTCGACTGGAACGACCGGCTTCTGGACCACGTGGCCGAGGAATTCAAGACGCGACACGGCCTCGACCCGCGCGAGTCTGCCTCCACGGTCCAGGTCCTCCGCAACGACTGCGATCTGGCGAAGATGGAGCTTTCCGAGAAGCAGGAGACCGCGATCACCTGCCGCCACGCCGGCAAAGCGATCACCGTCCGACTCACGCGCGCGCAGTTCGAGTCGATGACCGCCGACCTCTTGCAGCGGACCTCCGACACCACGGCGCTGGTCCTCCAGCAGGCCGGCATCACCGCCAAGCAACTCGATGCGGTCGTCCTCGTCGGCGGTTCGACGCTCATGCCCTGTGTGCCCGCCATGATGGAGAACCTCCTCGGAGTCAAACCCTACCGGGGCCTCTCCCCCTACACCGCCGTCGCCCAAGGCGCGGCCATCCACGCGGCGATCCTCGAGGCCAAGTTTCGCGGCGGCAGCGAGATCTCGGAAAAAATCCGCAAGATGCTTGCGGCCGTGAAACAGGAAAACGTCAACTCGCACGGCCTGGGGATCGTGGCCACCAACCCCAAGTCCGGCAGGGCCATCAACCATGTGATGATCCCCCGCAACACCCGCCTGCCCATCCAGGTCTCTCAGGTCTTCAAGACCAACCGCGACGGCCAGGAGAGAATCGCCGTGCAGGTCCTCGAGGGAGACGCTCCCGATCCCAACGCTTGCTCCCTGTTGGGCAAGTGCCGCGTCACCGACCTGCCGCCCGACCTGCCCAAGGGATCACCCGTCGAAGTCACGTACGCGTTCGACGCGTCCGGCCGCATCGGAGTCACCGCGCGCGACAAGACCGGCGGAAAGGAGGCCGCCATTTCCATCCAGCGCCGCGGCGGTTTGAACGAGAATCAGGTCGACGCCTACTCCAAGCTTGCCTCCGAATACCAGGTGGATTAGTCATGCCCGCTCAGATCGACGTCTATCGCGACTGGCTGAAAATCACGGAAACCGCCCGGCCGCTCAACTACTACCAGCTCCTGCGCGTCACGAATTTCGAGGACAACGTGCAGCTCATCCGCGATCGCTACCGGCGGATGAACGAGCACGTTCGCAAATTCGCCGCGGGCGAGTACGCGAAGCAATCCCAGGATCTGCTCAACGAGCTGGCCAGGGCAATGCTCTGCCTCACCGACGCGCAGCGGAAGCGCGAGTACGACGCTTCCCTCGGGCGCGAGGGCAAGGCGGAAGGACGCCGCCGCAGCCTGGAAGAAATCCTGCTGGCAAACAAGGTCATCGATACGGACCAGCTCAACAAGGCCCGCAACTTCGCCAACGCCATCGGGCTTGAGGTCCGTGATGCGATCGTCCAGCAAAAACTGGCCGCCCCCGAGGTGGTCGTGCAGGCCTACGCCGAGTCCCAGGGATTGCCCTATATCGACCTGGGCGACATCCAGATCAGTCCGGAACTGATACCGCTGGTTCCCGCCGGCATTGCCCGGCAGTATGGACGTTTCAGCGCGGTGGACAATACGTTTTGTACACCGTACCTGCAGCAGCCTTTTCAATACGGCGTGGATTTCATTGTGCATTCCACTACCAAATACCTGAATGGCCACGGCAACTCCATCGCCGGCGCAATTGTAGGCCGCGATTTGGAGCTGATGAAAGGCCGCGTATGGCAGGCCATGAAACTGACCGGTACGAATGCCAACCCCTGGGATGCCTGGCTTACCCACAACGGCATGAAAACCCTGGCGTTGCGCATGGATCGCCACAGTGCCAATGCCTTAGCGGTTGCACAATTCCTGGAAAACCATCCCAAAGTAGAACGGGTCAACTACAACGGCCTCCCCTCCCACCCCGATCATGCTTTGGCGAAAAAGCAAATGCGGGCATTTGGCGGCATGCTTAGTTTTGAATTAAAAGGTGGTCTGGAAGCAGGGATTCACCTGATGAACAGCCTGCGTTTCTGCACCCTGGCGCCTACCCTTGGCGATGTGGATACCCTGGCACTGCACCCGGCTTCGATGTCACACATCAACATTCCGAAAGAAGTGCGGTTGCAAAACGGGATCACAGATGGATTGGTCCGGTTGTCAGTGGGCATTGAAAACGTGCAGGATATTATTGCGGATTTGGAAGGGGGGATGTAACAATAATTTTTATTGATTATTTATTAACCAAATGTTAAAACTTACTTCGATGTAAATCAGGAATATAATTTTAATTAATTTTGACAAATTATAAAGCTGAAATCAAATTTTCAGAAAGAAATAGAGGATGGTCTATATTCACACACGGCCATGTCTCTCATAGTTGCGATCCTATTTATTTGGCCAGATATTTAGTTTTTCAAACATAGATTTTCTAATATAATTTCTTAGAGCTTGTTCGGGATTTCATGACGGAGCGAAAGCGAGGAAATTTTGTTTTAGACAAGGCGGATTTTGCAGACGTAGCTGGCAGCTACGGCGAAAAAAT
>JABWBD010000513.1 GCA_013360685.1 Pirellulales bacterium | reverse complement strand
GACGTTTCTGCCGTGGCTGGCCGTCTGCGTGCTCGCCCTGCCGTGGTTTGCTCGCGCCTGGGCGGATCGTGCAAGGCTTGTCGCCGCCTACGGATTGGCCGCGGCCGCCGTGCTGGCACCCTGGGTGATGCGAAACCAGGTTCACTTCGGGCAGCCAATCGCGGGGACAACGCACGGGGGATACACACTCCTGCTTGCCAACAACCCTTGGTTTTACCACCATCTCGACCAGGGCCCGTGGAGGGCCGTCTGGCCCGCGGACGAATTGAACCAGTGGTGGGTCAGCCGGACGTCGCGGGGCACGCCCGACGACGAACTCCGCGCGGACCGCCTGGCCTACGAGGAGGCGAGAGCGAACATCCGCCGGCAGCCCGGAATGTTTCTCTATGCCTGCGTGGTCCGCGTGGGATGGCTCTGGTCGCCGTTGGCGCACCAGGTAAACCCGCACGAGCCACAGGCGGAACGCCTGGCGCGCTACGCCGTGGGGCTGTGGAACCTTGCGGAACTCGCGTTGGCCGTGGTCGGGTTGGCAGCGGTCTTTCTGGCGCGCCGAGCGGCAAAGGGGGAGTTGCGCGTGGAGAGGGGGACGTGGGTTTGGGGCGTGCTCTTGGTTCTCGTCTTCACTGCGGTTCACGCCGTGTACTGGACCAATATTCGCATGAGGGCCCCCCTGATGCCGGTAGTGGTCCTGGCCGCGGCTGCGGGCTGCGGTGCGGTGCGGCGGAGGAAGCGTTAGCGCAAGATGAGATTATTCATATACTTACGGCGACGCGTCCCTGTCGGAACCCGCCTTGATTCCCCGGGGCGGGGCCCCTATAATCTGGCCGCTCTGGGACGGATCCCATGGGCGTAACGACTTTGTTCCCATCGTCTTGCGGCATTTCTGCCCGCTTCGTTCGCGAGACGCTTGGGACGCACGGATGCGACTCTTCTGAAACGACCCGCTTGGAAGAATCCGGCCGGCATCCGGCGCGCGCTTTTGCGGCTGCGCGCGGGGAGGTCCGCTGCGCGCCTGATGTCCCTATTCCTGGCGGCCGTGCTGCTTGCCTCCGGCACAGCCGGTCGCGGCGAAGTCGACCCGCCTTCGCTGGGCACGCGCGATCCGGTCAGCGTGACCGCGGCGGAAGGCTCGACCTGGATGCAGGGGTCGTATGAAGTCTGGGTCCTGCGGGGCAACTGCACGATTCTGCAAGGCAAGAACACCGCGCGGAGCCATGAGGCGGTGCTCTGGGTCGATCGCAAGAGCGAGACGGACGGCGCGCGAGGGAAAGTCATCGCCTATCTGGAAGGGGATGTCCGCCTGGATTTCGACCGCGAAGGCGCCCAGGCCAGGCTGACGGACAAGACCTGGCTCGGCCGATTCTTCACTCAGGCCGAGATCCGAGTGCAGCCGGCGCGCGTGGGCGCGGTACCGGACCACGCGCCGTCGATCTATCAACGTGGGATGGCGCGGCGCGATCCGGACGCCGTGGGCGCGATCCGGCGGACGCAATACTCGCAATTCACCGGCCAGACGCCGCCCGAGAATGTTCCCCCGCCCGCGACGCGGCGGATCCGCGTGGGGCCCCGCAGCGACGTCCCCTTTGAAGTGACCTGGTCGCCCGATCCTGCGACGAACCAGTCGATCGGGATCATTACGGGCGGCGTGAACCTCATCGTCGATGGCCTGCCCGAGTTCGGCTCGATCGACGTCTCCACGGACCGGCTGGTGATCTGGACCTACGGGATCGAGCGGCTCGATGCCTCGGTCCAGACCCTCCAAGCCGAGAACCTCCCGCTGGAAATCTACATGGAAGGCAACATCGTCTTCCGGCAGGGCGAGCGAGTGATCTATGCCGATCGGATGTACTACGACGTGAGCAACCAGATCGGCATCGTGCTGAACGGCGAGTTGTTTACCCCCGTGCCCAACTACGAAGGGCTGGTGCGGCTGCGCGCGGAAGTGCTCCAGCAGGTCGGCCAGGGACGGTTCTTCGCGCAGAATGCGTTCATCACATCGAGCCTCTTTGGCCGGCCGGGCTATCGGCTTGAAACGGGAGGCGCGTACTTCGAGGATTTCCAGCGACCGGTGATCGATCCCGGCACGGGAATGCCGAGGGTCAATCCCGAGACGGGCGAACCGCTGGTGGCCCACGATCGCCTCGTCACGGCCCAGAACAACTTCCTCTACCTCGGCGAGGTCCCGATCTTCTACTGGCCGACGATCGCCACCGATCTGACACGGCCGACCTCGTACATCCGCCGAGCGCAGCTCCGCAACGACGGCGTCTTCGGCACGCAGGTGCTCACCACCTGGGACGCCTACCAGCTCTTCGGCATCCAGAACCAGCCGGAGGGGACCCAGTGGGACATCAGCCTCGACTACCTCAGCAAACGCGGTTTCGGCCACGGCACGACCTACACCTACCTGGCCGACAATTTCTTCGGCATCCCCGGCCCCACGGCCGGGCTGTTCGACTACTGGGGGATCGAGGACGGCGGGCTGGACACGCTCGGCCTGGACCGCCGCGACCTGGAGCCAGACAAGGACTATCGCTACCGGCTGCTCTGGCAGCACCGCCAGATGCTGCTGGGCGACTATCAACTGTCGGCCGAAGTCAACTGGTTGAGCGACCGCTATTTCCTCGACCAGTATTTTGAAGAGGAATGGGACGAACTGAAGAACCAGACGACCGGCGTCGAGCTCAAGCAATACCTCGACAACATGTCGTGGAGCATCGTCGCCGATGCCCGCGTCAACAGTTTTCTCACGCAAACCGAATGGCTTCCCCGCGCGGACCATTTCTGGATCGGCCAGTCGCTTCTGAACGACAGCTTGACGTGGTACGAGCACTCCAGCGCCGGCTACGCGCGACTCCGCCCCGCCGAGCCGCCCGCGAATCCTAGCGACACCCATTGGCTCAACCAGCTCCCCTGGGAATCCGAGGTGGAAGGCGAACGGCTTGTCACCCGGCAGGAGATCGACTGGCCCTTCCAGCTCGGCGCGGTCAAGGTCGTCCCGTACGCGTTGGGCGAACTGGGCCACTGGGGGGCGGATCTTGCCGGGGAGGACATCCAGCGGGCCTACGGCCAGGCGGGCATCCGCGCAAGCCTGCCGATGTGGCGCGTGGATCCCAACGTGGAGGACGATCTCTTCAACATCCACGGCATTGCGCACAAGATTGTCTTCGAAGGCGAGTTTGCCTTCGCCGAGGCCAACGAGGATTTGTCCGACTTTCCGCTCTACGATCCGGTCGACACCGACTCCATCGAGTACTTCCGGCATCGCTTCGCGGACTACACGTTCGGCGGCACGGTCCCCGCGCGGTTCGACGAGCGTTTCTACGCCGTGCGATCCGGGTTGGCGAGTTGGGTTTCTTCGCCGAGCTTCGAGACGGCCGACGACCTGATGGTCGCGCGGCTCGGCGTGGAACAGCGATGGCAGACCAAGCGGGGTTTCCCGGGCCGCCGCCGGATCATCGACTGGATCACGCTCGACACGAATCTTTCGCTTTTCCCGGACGCCGAACGCGACAATTTCGGCGAGGTCGTTGGGCTGGTCGACTACGATTTCCGCTGGCACGTCGGCGACCGGCTGACGCTCACTTCCGACGGCATTTTCGACTTCTTCGACCAGGGGCAGCGCGTGGTGAACGTCGGCGGCTTCTTGAGCCGGCCGCCGCGAGGCAGCCTGTTCCTGGGGATTCGCCTCCTGGACGGCCCGGTGAGCAACACGGTGCTGTCGGCCTCGTACAGCTACCTGATGAGTCCCAAGTGGATCTCGTCGTTCGGCATGTCGGTGGACCTGGGTGAGCGGAACATCGGCCAGGACTTCCAGATCACCCGGATCGGCGAGTCGTTCCTCATCAGTGCCGGAGTGACGGTCGATGCCGGGCGCGACAACGTGGGGGCCCTCTTGTCGGTCGAGCCCCGCTTCCTGCCGAAAGGGCGGCTGGGCCGCGTTGCCGGCGCCAGGATTCCCCCACCCGGGCTGATGACGCTAGAATAGCGGGCAGGATAGATCGTAAACGGCCGCTTCAAGCCCCGGAGGCGCCCATGCTCGACGACTCTGAGCCACCCCTCACGCGGTCCTGGTCCGCCAAGTTCGGCGACGCCTTTCGCGGCGTCCGCGAGGAGATCCACAGCCAGCGGAGTTTTCGCGTCCATTTCGCCGCCGGTCTTGCCGTGATCGTCTGCGGCTTCGCGCTGAGGGTGAACCTGCTGGAGTGGTGTGTGCTCTTGCTCTGCATCATCGGGGTGTTTATCGCCGAGATGTTCAACACGGCCATGGAGGCACTGGCCAGGGCGATCACCCGTAAATTAAACCGTCATATCGCGCTGGCGCTCGACGTGGCCAGCGCCGCGGTGCTGATGGCCTCGATCGGGGCCGCGATGGTCGGCGCGATCGTATTCATCAACCGGCTGGGGATCCTGCTAAGGTGGTGGGGATAGGGGCGTGAGGCGTGGGGCGTGAGGCGTGGGGCGTGGAGCGTGAGGCGTGGAGCGTGGAGCGTGAGGCGTGGAGCGTGGAGCGTGAGGCGTGGGGCGTGGAGCGTGAGGCGTGAGGCGTGGGGCGTGGAGCGTGAGGCGTGGAGCGTGGAGCGTGGAGCGTGAGGCGTGGAG
>JABWBD010000098.1 GCA_013360685.1 Pirellulales bacterium | reverse complement strand
GTCAATCCGCAGCTTGCCGGCCTCGACGCGGGAGAAATCCAGGATGTCGTTGATCACGCCCATCAGGTGCTGCCCGGCCTGCTGGATCTTGCTCACGTAGTCGTGCTGGCGGGGCGTGAGGCCCGATTTGAGTGCCAGGTGCGACATGCCGATGATGGCGTTCATCGGTGTGCGGATTTCATGGCTCATGTTGGCCAGAAAATTGGACTTGAGCGCCGTCGCCTCCTCGGCAAGCTCCTTGGCGCGGCGCAGTTCTTCTTCGGCCTTCTGGCGTTCACTGATGTCCACGAAGGTGCCGATGACGCCGCCGGGCGAGCCATCGGGCCGCTTCATTGCCCACCCGCGGGCGTTTGCCCCGGCGTACTGGCCTTTGTCGCTATGGAGATAGGCGTCGAGATAGAGGCTCACCGCGATCCCCTTGTCCTGCATGGCCTTGATATTGCTGCGGAACCGTTCCTGCCCGCCGATCTCTTCGTAGTGGCCGTAATCGCCCCAATCCCCGTACGTCTTCGATGCACCCCATCCAAAAAGGTGTACCGAGTCGCACCGCCCCACGTAGTGGAGCATCCTTTCGACGAGCGGCTCCAGCGCGCTTCGTTCGGCCGGCTCCGCGCAGGCGTCGTAGTGGACGTTGGCGGCCGCCGTCGCGAAGATCCCGGCAAACCAATCCTTCTTCGGCGATACGGGCCGATACCAGGTCGCCAGCCAGTCGGTGTATTCGGAAAAGATCGCGCGCCAGTCGCCCGGACGAACGGTCAGGGCCGCCTCGGTCGCCACAAAGGCCGCACCCCGCGCCAGGTCGCGATCGACATACTGGATCGACCACTCTCCGCCGGCACCGGTCTTGGCCAATTCGATGAAGTGGTGCTGCGCTGCGGTGTCGCGAGTCAGGCAGGCCAGCGCCAAGCCGAGTTTGGGATTGAAGAAGCCGTCCATCTGCAACGGATGAGGTTCCCCCAGCGGGTCGCGCAGACTGACGTTGGCCGAGTGGATGATCCCGCCCCGTTTGCCGCTGAGATACCAGGTGTCGGCAGCCGTTCCCAGACGCAGCCCGCCGAGCATTGGGAAGCGGATGGAAGCCGTAGTCGCCGCTTGCCCTTCGTTGGTCAGCTTCATCCGCAGCAGAATCTGGCTGCCCTTGCCGGGAAGACAATCGACCGCGGCGGCCAGGCCCGTTTCGCGATGGCGGAGCACAAACCGGCGAGCCGCGCCGGCCTGTTGGACCGGCTCCACACTCCAGCTCTCGTTGGGCAGCACGCGGCCGCTGACGGAAACCTCGAAAAGCGGCCCTTGCGAGCACGCCAGCCCCTCGGCGATTCCGGGCAAGTCCAACTGAGACCACGCAAGGCCCTGCTGTGTATTGAAGCTCGCGCGCAATCCGCCGGCGACGACGACCGGCTCATGGGCCGCCGCAGACTGTGCAGCGGGTAGGGAAGGCGATCCGCTCGTGGGCGACAGTCCCGATCCGAGCGCGTCCCAGCTCGGTTCGGCGATTCTCGCCCGGTCGGTCCGCATCGTCGCCGCGGCGATGGCGAAACTCGCCGTCTGCATGCGGTCGTGGAGCGCCAGGGCAACGGCGCGGCGGTCCGGATCGGGATGCACCACGCTGACGCTAAGCCCCCGTTTCATCCCCCATTGGCCCGTCGCCGCGTCCAGCGGCAGGACTCGCTCCGGCGGACCGCTCTCGTACTGGATTTCATAGAAAACCTTCTCCGGCACATCAAGCATCTCCTGGGGCTTCGGCCTTGCCCACTCAATTCCCCAGGGCTCGGAGGAGGGCGCCGCCGCGGCCGTCAGCAAGTACACCTCGCGCACTCCCGCCGGCAGTCTCAACGACAACGAACCAAATCCGGCCAACGGCGATTGCGGCATCCTGCCGGGCTCCCGCTCGACGAAAAACGGCACACCGCCGACGGCCACCGTATCCGCATCGAACCAGCCCGCCAGATCGAGCCGCTGCGAGAAAAACGGCGACGGTTTTCCGCCGGCCACTTCCACGCCCCCGGCCACGTAACCATCCTTGCCGGCAGGCCAGGGCTGCCCAAGCGATTCGTACTCCAACACATCCGCCAGGTCCCAGCGGCGGGGCCGCGACGTAAAGTACAGCTTGTCGAACGTGACGCTGGCTTCCTCACCGGCGCAGTCCAGACCGACCGCCAGTTGTGTGGCCGTGAAGGTCTCGCTCAGCTTCAACAAGAGATGGTGCCAAGCGCCGTCGGTCTTGAGGTCTCCGGTGGAAACAGGCGCGATTGCCTTTCGTTCGCCGCCCGAGGCCGCATTGCCGAACCAGAGGGCGTAGCTCGTCGGAGCAATCTGCCCGGAAGCCCTGTAGCGGACCGACAGGTGGGGCGTCCGGCCCAGATCGATCGGCTTGGCCAAAGATAAGATCCAACGCATCTGTTGACCCTTGCCGCGAACGGCGAACGTCATGGCGCTGCCGTCCCTGCGTGCCTCGCAGTCCGAGGCCGGGGAGGAAGTCCAGGCAGGCTGCGGGGCGGGTTCATCCGTCTGGGCCCAGTCCACGATCACAGTCTCGCTCGGACGCTGCGGCGGAACCGGCGCGATCCGCGCGTCGGCGGGCAACTCGTCGGTGAACCGGATCTTGTCGATCGTCAGGCGTGCGGTCCCGCTCTCGGCGACGAAAACCTTGATCGCCAAATGCCGAGTGGTCTCCAACGGCTCAATCGGCACAAGATCGACTGCCAAAGTATGCCATTGACCGTCCAATTTCAATGCGTCCGCGGTGGCATAGGTCCGCCCGCCATGACTTCCTTCCTCGCCGTGCAGGAAGTAAATGTTCGGGCTGGCCGCCATGCCGGTGGCTTGGTACCGGACCAAGAGATAACGTTCGTCGCCGCTGACGCCCAGTCCAGCGAGGTCAGCGATCCAGGGCATTTCGGTCCCCGCGCCTTCGGCTTGGAAGACCAGCAGGCCGTTGTCGTTGCTCACGCCGTAGCGGGCCGGCGCCTTCGTCACCCAGCCGACGCACGGATTCCAGAGGCGGGAAGACGCGCCGTCGATGATTGCCTCGGCACGAAGTTGCGAAGCGATGCCGACCGCAATGCCCAAGCATAGACACGCCAGTATGGCTTCCCTGGTTACCTTGCCGGGACGGATGCGAGAGGGATTCGATGTCGGGGTGCCGTTTCCTGGAATCGCGGTCTGCACGCGAGGCGCCTTTCTTTCTTGGTGTGATTCGTCTGCATCCGTCGGTCCAACAGCAGCATAGCACACCCGCCTGTCGGCGCTAAATGCCTGCCGCGCGCAGCAAGGCCACCTCTTCCGTTCTTGGATGTAGGACGGCCTTCCCAGGCCGTCGAGATTGCGGGAAAAAGACGGCCTGGGAAGGCCGTCCTACAGAAGACGCCGACGCTGGCACCCAAAAACGTACAAACAGCAAGGCCCCTTGCTCACACATCCAGAGGACGGTACCATACAAGCGGCTCTGCGAGCGCGTGGGAACCGGCCAATGGCCTTTACTGTCAGCGATTTCGACGATCTGAAGCGACTTCTTGCCTCGCATCCCGAGTGGCAGGTCGAGCTTCGGATTTCCTTCACACGTGTGCCGCGAAGCGGACGACCACCGGGCTGACCAGGTCCTCGAAATCCTGGTATTTCATCCGGATCAGTTCCGTGTGCGACCCGGCGTTGAAAGCGATCTCTTCGTCCTCGGCCAGGTCTTCGGCGACGAATACCTCCATGTCGTAGAGGTTGCCGAAAGGCGGCATGGCTCCCAGCTCGCAGCCGGGGAACATGCTCTCGAATTCCTCTTCGGTGGCCAGCTCGACGCTATCGGCAGCGGCCGCCTCCTTGAGCATGTCGAAATCGACGTGCATCGACGCCGGCAGAACGGCCATCGCCATCTTGCCGTCGACCTTGATCATCACGGTCTTGGCCAACTCCCTGCCCGGGATGTGGGCCGCAGCCGCGATCTCTTGGGCCGTATACGACGGCGAATGGCTGATGCACACGTACCGGATGGCTTGGCCATCCAAGTATTCCTTGAGCTTCTTGACGGGCATGACTTTCTCCTTGTTCACTGGGGAGACACCAAATGCTACTCGTCCAGCGCCGGCAGCCTCTTACACGGTTGGCGCGGCGTGGAGCCGATCCAGCAAGTGCCGGACCAGGTCCAGCCTGTGACGGAGTTCCTCGCGGACGGTCGAGGACCGGCTGTGGTGGATCTCCGCCGGCAGTTCGCCTTGCTCGGTTTCCAGCAGTTCGATCACCAGGGCCCATTCCGCATCGGAGAGCTTGGGTTGGTCATACATGGCACACCTCCTATTGGCCGCTCCCGCGCACGAGGCTGTTGAAAAAGAGCACAGGCGCCGCAACGTCTTGTACCCGAACTCAAGCCAAACCACGATTGGCCGGGGAGCCAGTCCCCTTTTTCAACAACCCCCGGAAGACAGGTATCCAACCTGCCGCGCTTGCAGCCTGCCTGAAGAGACGACAGGTTGCAGACCTGTCTTACCAATCGCCGCGGGAAGAGGCACGGGGTCGAAACGGATTCACCAATCGAACACCGGCAGTCGCAGAGGGGCCGTCTGAGCAGAGCCTGCGGTCAGGCTGCCCACCTGCGCCGCAATTTCACTGTACCCCTATTGTTATGGATTCCCCAGCCGAATCAATGCCCCCCAGGTGGCAGTCGGCGACGAATTTCGCCGGTCTGACGGTCCATCGCACAAGGCTGGTACAATGATTGGTTGAACCGGCGAGGAAACCACAAAGCATGCCATTCCCGATGATCCAACGAGAATCTTCCAGCCGACGGCAATTTGACCGCTATCGCCGCGAGCTTCAGGGCCGCGACGGAGCGGTCCGCGGCGGCCATCCGCACCGGCGCCAGCGCTCGTCGCTCACCCTCCTGGGCAGTTTTCTGACCTTGCTCCGGGGATATCGCGCTTCGGTGGCCTTTTCCCTGTTGACTTTGACCTTGGCGACGCTCCTGGCGCTGGTTCCTCCGGCCGCGACCAAGTTTGTCGTCGACTTCGTCCTCGGCGCAAAGCCGCTCCCGCAAGCCGTCCCGCACTGGGTGCCCCGCCAGCCTTGGCCGCTCTTGCTGGCCATTACTGCCGTGGTGCTGGTCATCTCGGTGGTCAAGATGGTGCTACACGTCTGGGGACGATGGCATGCCACGCGCGTCGCGAAGCTAATCCAGATGTCGGTCCGAAGGCGGGTGTTTGCTCACACCATGCGGCTGCCGCTGCATCGCGTCCAAGAGCTCAAGTCGGGCGGAGCGGCCAGCATTTTGCGGCAGGATGCGGGGAGCGTGGGCGACTTGATCTTCGACATGCTCTACAATCCTTGGCGCGCGGTCATTCAACTCGCCGGCAGCCTCTGCATCCTGGCGTGGGTCGATTGGCGGCTCCTGGTCGGCGCGGTGGTCCTCATCCCGTTGGTCTATCTCACCCACCGCACCTGGATCAACCGGATCCGGCCGCAGTTCCGGCGTGTCCGGGCCCAGCGCGAGGAGGTGGACGCGATGGCCACCGAGACGTTCGGCGGCATGCGCGTGGTCCGCGCGTTCAGCCGGCAGCGTGCCGAGACGGGCCGCATCATGCGCGGCAACCACGTTATGGGCCGCCAGGAACTGCACGCCTGGTGGTGGATGCGGACCATCGAGATCATCTGGGAAACCGTCATTCCGCTCGCCACGGCCGCCCTCTTCCTCTACGGCGGATACCGCGTGCTGGAAGGCAAACTCACGCTCGGCGACCTGATGATGTTTCTCGTTTACCTGCTCATGCTGCTGGGGCCGCTGGCGGTGCTGGCCCAGAGCGCCGCCCAATTCCAGAACAGCCTTTCCGGCCTGGACCGCATTCTCGACTTGCTGGAAGAGCCGCGCGAGATGGAATCGGCCCATCCGACCGCCACGGTCCGCAAGGCGGAGGTCGCCGCCCGGATCACGTTCGAGGAAGTCTCGTTCAGCTATCCGGGATCCGACGCCTTTGCCCTGGTGGGTTTCTCGCTCGACGTCGAGCCGGGCGAAACGATCGCTCTGGTAGGGCCCAGCGGCGCGGGCAAGACGACGCTCTGCAACCTGATCGCCAGGTTTTACGATCCCACCAGCGGCCGCGTCCTTTTGGACGGCCGCGATCTGCGGGAAATCGGCGTCGAAAGCTATCGCAGCCTGATCGGCATCGTCGAACAGGATGTCTTTCTCTTCGACGGAACGGTTGCCGCGAACATCGCCTACGGCAAGCGCCATGCCGGCGACGAGGCCATCCGCCGCGCCGCCGAGATCGCCAACGCCGCCGAGTTCATTGCCAACCTGCCGCACGGCTACGGCACGGTTATCGGTGAGCGGGGCGTAAAGCTCAGCGGGGGCCAGCGTCAGCGGATCGCCATCGCCCGCGCCGTGCTCGCGGACCCGCGGATTCTGATTCTCGACGAAGCCACGAGCAATCTCGACACGGAGAGCGAGCGGCTGATCCAGGCCGGCTTGGGCGCGCTCATGGAGGACCGCACCTGTTTCGTCATTGCGCACCGCCTGAGCACCGTCGCCCGCGCCAACCGGATCATCGTCCTCCAGGACGGGCGGATCGCGGAGGTCGGCGCCCACGAGTCCTTGATGGCCGCCGGTGGGAAATACAGCGAGATGGTGCTCTTGCAGACGAACCCAACGCTGGTATCTTGAAGCCCTTTTTTCAGGCCGTTGGCCCGGCATGATATGGAGAAGCTCTTGAGAAGCTCCCGGCCGGGTCGCCCCGGGTGATTGCTCACCCGGGGCTCCCACAGACCATACCTATTTCCATCGCTCTTCGATGCGAATTAGATTAGGCCTGCTTCGGAGAGACGGTTCAACCAGCGACAACCCAGTCCAACCCCTGGCACTGGGTAAGAATATCGTGAGCAAGACCCTCTAGTCGAGTAGCTTCAGCGATTGCACACGGGGCAAATTCCGTATCGGACACAGCAAGATTGCCGCAAAAGGCTTGGAGGCGTTCGATGGCTGGATTGGCAGCCTGCATCATGCCGAGACGCCGTGACGAGGTTGGGGTTTCAGACACGCTCTCTTCGCCCGATTGCTGAGTCTCTAGCCAATTGCGCAACCAGCGGAGCAGTGTAGCTCGGCTGATGACTCCTGTGGGATGAGATCCTTTCACGACGACGATGCGAGGCACAGATGCACGAGAGAGAAAGCGGAGGATCTCCATGGCCGGCGTACGTTCGTCGTATTGGACAACATTCGTGGTTCTCATGAACTGACCCACAGGAGCGTTCAAGCGGGAAGCAGAGGTGATTACGGCCAAGAGATCATTCTCGGTGATGACGCCGAGCAAGTGTCCATCGTCATTTGCGACCGGCGCCGCATTCAGACGCAGTTGCAGCAGCAAGTCAGCTACACAACGAATTGAGTCCCGGTGGGATGGGCAATAGACCGCGGGCGCCATAACATCACGGGCCAGGACGTTGCCCAATGGGGCGTGGGTGGCGGAAGGATTGGAGGGATGGGGGCCGTCGTCAAGCGCGCTGAAAGCCACCACCCGGTTTCGGCCTGTTTCCTTGGCAACGCTCAGGGCCTGATCTGCGAGGGCCACAAGGGCCTCGGGGTTGGCTACGTCCGACAGACGGGCAGCGACGCCAAAACTTGCGGTGACGCTCAAAGTCTGTTCAGCGAAAGGAATCCGTGCCTCGGTAATGGCAAGGCGGGTTCGCTCCGCCCATGCGGTGGCGCCAGGCTCGTCTGTCTCGGTCACGAGCACGCAGTACTCTTCGCCCCCATATCGGGCAAGAACGTCGCTGGCACGGCAACAGGTTTCAAGCAGGCGGGCGATCCCCTGAAGCACGGCGTCGCCCGCGGCGTGGCCATGCGTGTCATTGATCCGCTTGAAAAAGTCCAGGTCAATCATTGCGCATGACAGAGCGCGGCCATAGCGTGAAGCCCTGTCCCATTCCATGGAGAACCGCTCATGGAAGCTCCGGCGATTCATTGAGCCGGCGAGGGGGTCAAGTCTGGCGATATCACGAAGGCGTCGGTTGACGGCGATCGATCGCGATCCAGCTTTGAGGCGGGCCAAAAGGACTGCGGGATTGATGGGCTTTGAGATGAAGTCGTCGGCCCCGGCGTCGAGCCCTTCCACCATTTCATCAGAGGATGCGGAAGACCTTGCCAACGGGCTTGCCGGCCGCCTCGGCCGTGCTCCAACCGGTCAGCGTCTCGGCCGCTCAATTGAGGCTCGTCACCCTTCCTTCGCGGTCACAAGCGATCACGCCGTCGCCGATGGAGCGCAGCGTGGCAGAGAGATGCTCCTCGCTGGCGAGGAGTTCCTCCCGCTGGGCACGGATGCCCGCGTCGGTGCGACCCAGCAGTACAGTGAGGAAGCCGAGTAATCCTGCCAGCAGCACTCCGCCCGAAACGCTGCCCACGGCCGTCATGCGGCGGAAAGTGGTGTTTTCCGCGGTCATATCCGTCATCACCAACAAATCGCCAACCTCTTTGCCCGAGGCGTCTTGAAGGGATACCGATGAAATTCGCCAGTCCTGGCCATCGGAGGCTGTTTCGTTGTTTGGTTTACGGTGAGCATAGCCGCCTTGAACAGCATGATCCGCCATCGGCGTGAATGCGTCGGGGAGGCGCCCCTGGCTGGCGTAGCTAATCACGCTACGGGGCAGGCGATTCCAATCGGCCTCGCGGCCGAGCAGCCGCATGCCCTCTTCCCAACTCTGGCGGTTCAGATGCCCTTTGCGGATCACCACGGCCAGTTGGTTACCGGAACGGGCATGGATCGACTGCAGGACATCCTCAATTTCCTTGCCCAATTCGACATAGCCGACGAGGTTGCCCTCGGCGAAGACCGGTTGCACGACCCGGAGGGTGAACGTGCCCAGCGGCCCCAGTTCGATGCCCGAGGCGGTCTTGCCGGTGCGAACGGCTTCGAGGGCCGTGAAACGGTCGATGGTGTCTCCGCGTTTCTCTGGCTTGTGGACCCGCAGCAGACAGACGCGGTTGACGTCGAAAAAGTAGAAGTGCGTGATATGGTTTTCCCGGCGCGGCCTCTCGAATACGGGCCGCCAAGCGACCAGCAGGCCGTCGGCATTTCGCTGGCGCAGGCTCGTTTGCACGGCGGCATCGGCGGCAATGGGCTGCAGGGCCGCGGCCAAACCCGCAGCCTGCCACTCCAGAGCCATACGCAGATCGCCGGAAACCTCGGAGAGCCGGTGGGCAGTGTCTGCGGCCAGACGCTCACGCTGCTGTTGTCAGAGGAGCGCCGCCGCACCGAGAATTACGAAGACCACGATGCACGCCACCGGCGGCAGCAAACGCCAAGAAATCGGCTTGGGGGAGGCGACGACACGACGCCACGCCATAAGGGCCGCCGACGAAACGATGAGCAATGCCAGCATCAGCCCCACGGGCAAAGCCACTCGGAAGGCCATTTCCCATTTCCATGTGCGGGCGTCGGTGTCCATGCCCAATACGGCGAGCACGGCGCCGGTAGCCGGGTCGGAGATTGGGACTAACGCGGAGAACCATGAGCCCCAGCGGTCGGAGACGGGACCTTCCACGGCCGCCGCCCCGGTGTCGAATACCCGACGATAGCCTGCCGAAGCCTCCTCATAAGCCTGCCCGGGCGGCGAGTAGCCGGCGGAGCCGGGAGTCTCGCTGTCGCGGAAAAAGAAGATCGTGCCATCGGCCTTGCGGCCCATGAGATAGACGAAGCGGCATTGCGGCTGGGTCGAGCGGATGGCGACGAACTGCTCCTTGAGACGCCGGTAATCAGGGGATTCGAGGTCCGCTTCCGTGCCGGCGAGCGTTTTGATACGTTCGACGTCCACGGCCCGAGCCGCCAAGCGTACCTGGCCGAGCAGAGTCTTGCGCAAATCGCGATCGGCCTGGGATGCCACCCACCAAGCAAACAACGCCGCGACGGTCAGACATGCGACGAGCGTCACCGTAGCAGTGAGTGAGGGCCTCTTGCGGAGGCAAAGCGGTTTCATCGGCCAACGATCTCCCTGAATGGGGGAATGCACGCGGTGCTCCATATTCAACCATTAGCACCCCTTTCCCCATTGGAAGTGGCAGACACCTGCCGGGCGTCCTGAGCGCGACACCGTGCGGAAACCCGCACGGCTGGAGAATGCTGGAAGCCTCGCCGGGTTCGAAATGAACGAGGCAGGGGTGATTGTATTGGTAACGAGTCGCTGCTGCGAACCACCTGGACGTTAGCCAAGTGCGATTGCGTGCTGGTCGGCCGTGCTATTGCAGATGCTCTCAGCCGCATTCACGCTCGGAAACTCGTGAACGTCACGAACCTGTGCTCTCAAGGCGTCGAGTTGCGGTGTGTCGCGGTTGGGAAAAATACACGAAACGTGCTTCCTGCGAAAGGCTCGCTCAAGACCTGGATTGCTCCCTTGTGGATATCGACGATACGACGAACCATTGCCAACCCCAGGCCACTACCGCGGGGTTTGCTGCTGAAAAAGGGATCGAACATCCTCGCTAAAGTCCTCTGATCCATGCCGCAACCCGTGTCAGCGACTTCCAGACAGACGTAGAGGCCTTTCCTCAGGCCTCCAGCCCTTGGCACCGAATGGAAGTGACCTGTTTTGGCGAAAGCGAGCGGGTGAAAGAGCAGGCTCTGAAGGCGGCACGGGACATGGCTTTGACCGCTGCGTGAGTTCTGGGAAAAGGCCGGCGGCCTTGATCGCAAGAATCCCAACGGCGTTAATCATCCCGGGCCGTTGAAAGTCTTCGGCGGCAGAGAGACCTCGCGAGAAAGTACAGAAGCCGCGCAGTCGAGAACTGGATGCCAGGAAGGTAACCTTGCCGATCCGGCAAAACGAACCGCCGCCGGGAAGCGGCCGAGGGAATAAACCGCCGCCGGAACGTATCTCGATGATGGGTGCATCCGCCAGGACGAAAAACGACGAACCTTTTTCGCCCCTGCGGTATCTATACTTGTGAGGGCCGACGGGTACGGTCGGTCGCCTTCCACGGCCCCCCAGTAGTTGCGAGAATGGCGATGATCTTGTTCAGGTCGAGTCTTGCGAGCGAACCGAAATGCACGGGGCGTTATGCCGGTCAGCCGGCGAACACCCTGCCCGTGCATCCTGTGCGCTTATGACACTTGGCCTTTGACCCTGCGGGAATACAAGGACCCGGTGTCCCAAGCGACGCCGGGTTTTTTGTTGGGCTGGTAGCTGAGTCGGCGTAGCGACTGGCTGAGGGCAGGAGATCGCCGGGTGGAAATCCGGCCGATCTGACTTGGCGGGATGTAGGGTAGCGGCTGACCCACGTGCCCTGGGAGCACGGAGACGCAGGTTCGAGTCCTGCCATCCCGACTGGATCGACAACGACGTTGGCATGAGGTAGCCGAGGGCTGGTTGCCCAAACGCGGCTGATAACCACGTGGCGCTGAGTTCGATTCTCAGGGCTACCACTTGGAGGAGCGAAGCGATGTTGACGCGGTTGAAACGCATACGTCCGGCCAAGCACAGGGTCGTGGTGTAACAGGCAGCATTCCGGACTTTTAATCCGGCAGGTGTGGGTTCGATTCCCTCCGGCCCTATCGGCGCGTAGCTCAGCGGTGAGAGCAGACCTCTTATAAGGGTCAGGTCGAGGGTTCGACTCCCTCCGCACCGACGGGATCAAGGTGCTAGCGGCAGCACAGCGGGCTCTTAATCCGCCAGGTGAGGGTTCAAGTCCCTCTGGTCCCACTGAAAGACACGCACTGGTGGTCCAGCGGCGAAGACACCGCACCCGTAATGCGGAAACGTGGGTTCGATTCCCGCCCGGTGCTCTCGGTCGATCTTTGACAACCCGGCAGCCATTTTTCAAGCGCCCATGATGTAGCGGCAGCCTGCCGCCTTGCCGAGGCGGAAGCGCGGGTTCGACTCCCGCTGGGCGCTCTGGCGACCGTGCCCAATGGCAAGAGCCTACAAACAGCGGCGGGTTCAATTCCCGCCAGCGCATCCAAATCTCGCGCTGATGCCCCAAGGTGGGGCGACTCTCTTGGCGAGAGTTCGTTTTCTCGGAGCTTCTGCGACTTGCACGGTCTGCCCATCAGGACGTGGGAAAGCCTGGCATTCCGCGTGCTTCGCTTCGCACGAGATCGTCGGTTCAAATCCGACCATCCCGACTTACGAGATCCGGTGTGGCCAAACGGAAAGGCGGCGGCCTGTTAAGCCGAAGATTGGAGGTTCAACTCCTCCCGCCGGAGCTGACTGGGAAGAGGCTCGCAACCGACAGGGGGAGCTTACACACTTGACTGGAACGCAAGTCCAAGACTTACATTCCCCGCCGGGGTTCTCGATCGTGAGGATCGCGGCGGGGAATGTAGCTGTGCTTCTCGAACTTGTGCGAGCTTTTTTTCCAGACGGAAGGGCAAGCCGATCGGCGACGGCAGCCGCTTGGAAAGCGGCCGAGCGATGAGCCTTGAGGGTTCGAGTCCCTCTCCTTCCGCTTTGACGTGCCCTTGGCCGAGCGGCAGAGGCCCCGGGCTTCCAATCCGGCGAGGCGGGTTCGACTCCCGCAGGGCACTTTCGTTCACTCGGGGATCGGCTAATGGCAAGCCCCTTGGCTTTGAACCAGGAAACGAGGGTTCGATTCCTTCTCCCCGAGCTCATCGGGACGAAGTGGTGTCCCGATAGGAAACACGATCCGGGGTAGTTGCTGCTGGTAGTGACGCCTGGCTCTGAACCAGGAGGTCGTTGGTTCGATTCCGACCCCCGGAGCTTGACAACGGAAGCCATCCGGCCGGATGAGGAGCCTGTCTTGAAAACAGGTGGCGGCCAGCATCGCTTGTGGGTTCGAGTCCCACGGCTTCCGCCTCTTGGGGTCATGGTCCAACAGGACGACGCCAGCTCCGCACGCTGGAAATCTGGGTGCGATTCCCGGTGACTCCACTCATGACAGCCCCGTGGTCCAACGGCAACGACACTTGGTCCACACCCAGGAAACGATGGTTCGACTCCATCCGGGGCTACTGTGAATGCCCGGAACTAAGAAGAGAACAGCGTATGAAGGACGACAAGAGATTCCTACGCCGGTTGAAACGCGACATCAAACGGTCCGGCAACCGCAAGCGACGTCGATACTTGAAGGACATTGAGGCTGACCCGAACGATTTCAACTTCGGCTGCAACCGGTCGGCCGTGATGAACGAGCCGCGGAAGCCGAGTAGAGACGCTTCCGGTCGCAGCGATAGTTGACTGTGAAATACGCCCTTGTGGAGCAGCCTGGAGTGCTCGCCTGCCCGTCACACAGGAGATCGCGGGTTCAAATCCCGTCGCGGGCGCTTCGCGGCGCGGAGCGCAAAGAAGGCATAGCGGCGAGGTCGAGAGCCTCGTGCCTGTGGGTTCGAGTCCCACCTCGGTCACTTGATCCCGTGGTCTAGCGGCAAAGACGCCTGGGCGACAGCCAGGAAGACGACGGTTCGAGTCCGTCCGGGATCACTGAGCGGTCTGTAGGTGTTTCGGCAGCACACCTCCTCAGTAAGGAGGAAGACCGGGTTCGACTCTCGGACGGGGGACGACTTCAGGTAGCAACACGTCAGCAACAGTTGTTACCTATTTGTTACCTCAAGGCACTCGCCAAACGAGAAAGGACCCCGCTCTGAACCTAAGTCTTGCCGAAATCAAGCTTTAGCTCACGGGACAGCGATCGGGCAACGTCCCGAACACCCTGGGAGCGGTAATAATTTGGCCCCTTGGCAGGGTCGTTTCTGATTGACCTCGCCCAGGTACTTCTCTGGATGGGACCCAGGGGCCTGCTCTAGTGGAGAGTTCATCAAGATCTGACCGTGGCACTACGGGTTGACCAGGATTTCGTCGACGAACAGCCACGCCTTGCGCGCAGTTAGGGAACGGGCCGGGTCGCCCCGGGATTTGGGACTAGAGGCTTTCCAGCCGACTTCTCGCGCCTCTTCCCGGTCCATGCTAGTCCCTGTTTGCGGTCTGATCCCGTTGCTCGCCCGGAACTTCCTTGCCGGCTACGCTGCGCGTTTGGTTTTGCCGCCGCGTTGGCTATGCTGGTAGGTAGGAAAAACGCCTTCGTGAAGGAACCGGCAAATGGCACGAACTCAATTGTATTCCTCGATTTGCTGCGGAATGGTCCTGCTCGGCGCGATGGCGGCCTGTCCGTCGCCGTTGCGGGCGGCAGGACAAGGCATCGGATTCATTGCCGCAGGGTCGCGCGTGGATGACCTCGGCGCCGAGGCCAAGGCAGCCTGGCAGTTGGCCGCCAAGAGCGGAGCGGTCCTTGTCCTGGCAAGCAGTGACGGGAAGTTCGTTGACGAGCAGGCACGTGACGTGGCCCTCGACCGCTTCCAGGTGCTGTGGCATCACCAGGGAGACACCTCCGCGCGGACGGCCATCGAAGGAGCCCGTTCGTTCCCGATGCTCCGCAAGTTCGTCTCCGAAGGCGGGCGGCTCTTCCTCTCCGGCGCGGCCCCGGGTCTGATTCACACGCTGGGTGTCGACCCGGCCGTGCCGCGGCGAGGAGATCCCGGCAAAAGCTCGTACCAGGCGGGGATCGTGCCCGCGGTGGCAAACCACCCCGTGTTCCGCGGGCTTGAAACAGCCGGCAGACCGGACGGCAGCCCGATTCTCATCAACGACGGCGGTCATCCGGCCTTCGCCGACTTTTTCGGATCCGGCGGTCCGACGACGGGCATGCTGCTGGGCCGGGCGAATTGCGGCGACGAGAATCCCTTGGTCGAGTATCAGCTCGGCGCGGGGCGGATCATCGTTCTCGGCTGGCGGCTGCCCCACTACGGCAACGTGGCCAATCCGCACCGCGGCAACCTCGAACGGCTGACCGCGAACATCCTCGCCTACCTGGGCGACACGAGCCAGTGGCAGAAGGTCGTGGTAACGCCCTCCTCCGCCACGGCCGTTGCGGAACTCGGCATCCCCGAGAAGCAATGGAAGTCGCTGGAACTGGCGATTCGCGATCTGGGTGATTCGTTCGGCTCGAGATATCCGAAATCGGCTGAATATCGCGACCGGCTCGCCGAGCTGAAGAAGCGGCACGATGCGGTCCTGGCAGCGATCCGACCGGCGGGCAAGCCTGAAGCGGAGCAGGGCAAAGAAGCCGGTGAGCAAGCCGACCGGGTGCGGGAACTTGCCGAGCTGGTCGAGCAGTTCAACCAACTTCGCTACGAAGCCCTGCTCAGCAATCCGCTCGTGCAGTTCGACCGGCTCCTGCTTGTCGAGCGGGCCGGCGGAAACCTGGCCCTGCCCGCTAACTGGGAGAGCAACTCGAGCCTGAGCACCACCGGTATCGACAACCGCCTGTGCGTCCTCTCGCCGGTCCGGCCCGACGGGGAACTGACCACGCTCTTCCAGCCGCCGCCGGGGCGGTTCGTCGGCGACGTGGACCTGCACTTCGACGCCGACCGGCTGCTGTTCTCCATGCCGGGGGCCAACGGGCGGTGGCAGGTTCACGAACTCAGGCTCAGCCAGACTTCGCGCGAGGTCCGCGAGTTGCCGCTGATTACCGAGCCGGATGTTGACAACTATGACGCCTGCTACCTGCCCGACGGCCGGATCCTATTCACCTCGACAGCCCCGTTTGTCGGCGTGCCTTGCGTCTACGGCGGCTCGCACGTGACGAACAGCTACCTGTGGGCAAAGGACGGCTCGATCCGGCAGTTGACGGTGGACCAGGAGCACAACTGGTGCCCGACGGTGCTCAGCAACGGCCGCGTGCTCTACCTGCGGTGGGAGTATACGGACCTGCCGCACGCCCACTCGCGCCGCCTGTTCCACATGAATCCCGACGGCACGGCGCAGATGGAATACCTGAGCAGCAACTCCTACTTCCCCAACTCGTTCTTCTACGCGCGGCCGGTCCCCGGCGATCCGACGAAGGTGGTGGGAATCGCCACCGGGCATCACGGCAACGCGCGGACCGGCCGGCTGCTGGTGGTCGATCCGGCCAAGGGGCGGCACGAGGCGTCGGGCGTGGTGCGAGAAATCCCCGGCTATGGGAAGCCGGTTGAAGCGATCATCCGCGACCAGTTGGCCGACGGCGTCTGGCCTCAGTTCCTTCATCCCTATCCGCTCTCCGAGAAGTATTTCCTGGTGGCGGCCAAGCCGTCGCCATCGGCGCTGTGGGGCATTTACCTCGTCGACGCCTTCGACAACATGCTGCTATTGCGAGAGTCGCCCGGCGTGGCGCTGCTGGAGCCGATTCCGCTTCGCCGCAGTCCAGCGCCGCCGATCGTGGCCGACCGGGTTGATCTGACGCGCAAGGACGCCTTGGTTTACCTTTCGGACGTCTACCGCGGCCCCGGCCTGGCGGGCGTCCCTCGCGGCACGGTCAAGAAGCTGCGGCTGGTCACCTACCACTACAGCTACCGCGGGATGGGAGGCCTTTTGGGGGCGATCGGCATGGATGGGCCCTGGGACATCAAGCGCGTGCTGGGCACGGTGCCGGTCGAGGAAGACGGCTCGGCCCTGTTCCGCGTGCCGGCCAATACGCCGATCACCGTGCAGCCGTTGGATGACAAGGGGCAGGCTCTGCAGTTGATGCGAAGCTGGTTCACGGCCATGCCCGGCGAGACGCTCTCCTGCGTCGGCTGCCACGAACCGCAGAACAGCGGCACGCCCAACCGCCAAGGACTGGCCGCGCGCCGTTCCCCATCGAACATCGCTCCCTGGTTCGGCCCGGTCCGCGGGTTTGCCTTTGCCCGCGAGGTGCAGCCGGTCCTCGACCGCTACTGCGTCGAGTGCCACCACGGCAAGCCCCAGCCGGACGGCGCAGCCATCGCCGATCTCCGCGGAACGAATTTCATCACCGACTGGGTTTCCGGCATCGCCGGCCACGTCAATCCCAAGGTCGGCGGAAAATTTTCGGTGGCCTACGGCGAGCTGCACCGCTTTGTCCGCCGGCCGGGGATCGAAAGCGACATTCACCTTCTCGCCCCGATGGAGTACCACGCCGGCACCACGGAACTGGTCCAGATTCTCCGCAAGGGCCACTACGGCGTGGAACTCGACGCCGAGTCGTGGGACCGTCTGATCACCTGGATCGACCTGAATGCCCCGTATCATGGCACCTGGAGCGAGATCGCCGGCGATCAGAACGTGCGGGCCATCGCCCAGCGGAAGCGCGAGTTGCTGCGGCGCTACGCCGGAGTCGACGACGACCCGGAGGTGGTCCCGCCCGTCGCCGTGCTGGCGGCTCCGCCCGCCGCCCGAGTCGAAAGGCGGCCGGCTCGGCCTGCAACGGCAACCACCGTGGCATACACAGTTCTAGCGGCCGCCTCGCCCTCGCGCGCGGCCCAGCAGATGGCCGTCGATCTGGGCGAGGGCGTGAAGCTCGAGCTGGTCCGCATTCCGGCGGGCGAGTTCATCATGGGCGATCCCCGAGGACCGGCCGACGAGCAGCCGGCGTCGCCGGTGAGGATCGAGCGAAGTTTTTGGATGGGGCGCTGCGAGGTGACCAATGCCGAGTTCGCGCGCTTCGACCCGGGGCACGACAGCCATTTCGAGACAATGCACGGCTACCAGTTCGGCATGCACGGCTACCCGCTCAACGCCCCTCGGCAGCCGGTGGTAAGGGTATCGTGGAACACCGCGGTCGCCTTCTGCGACTGGCTCAGCCGCAAGACCGGCAAGAAATTCGCGTTGCCGACGGAGGCACAATGGGAATACGCCTGCCGCGCGGGCACAACGACGCTCTTCTCGCACGGCGATCTGAACACCGACTTCTCGAAGTCCGCCAATCTCGGCGACGCAAAGCTTCGCGAGTTCGCGCTGGACACCTATATCCAGGTCCGCATTCTCACCAACCCGAATCCCTTCGACGATTGGGTGCCCAAGGACGCGCGGTTCGACGACGGCGGTTTCGTCTCGGCCGACGCCGGCAGCTACCGGCCGAATCCATGGGGGCTTTGCGACATGCACGGGAACGTGTGGGAATGGACCCGCTCGGCGTCCCGCCCGTATCCCTATCGTGAGGACGGCCGCAACGACCTCGCCGCGGACGGCCCGCGCGTGGTCCGCGGCGGTTCCTGGTACGACCGCCCCAAACGCTCGACGTCGTCTTATCGCCTGGAGTACGCCCCTTACGAACCGGTGTTCAACGTCGGCTTCCGGGTCGTGATGGAGGAGTTGTAACTTGGAATGACATACGAGTGCCCCACGGCTGCATTGCGGCGGTCGCTTCGCTCGTCTTCGGGCAGCCAGGCCCGCACGTACTCCACGGTGGCTTTCTCGGGCGCGACTCGCACGCGAAGATGCCCGGGACTGCTCATGATGACGCCGCTGGTGTAACCGTACTCTTCGGCCGTGCGCGGGAGTTTGTTGGTGCCGGGCGTCCCTGGCTGAGGAACCTCCTGGTATACGGTGCCGTCGAGGTCCTGTTTGGCATACAGGTGGTCATGCCCGTGAAACACGGCCGCCACGTGATTCCGGACAAGCAAATGGTGAATCGGCGCGGGCCAGCCGGGACGGTTCTCCTTGAATCCATCGGTGCCGTCCGGATTCTTACCTCCCCATTCGAACAGCCCGGCCGCTTCCGCGCCGCCGCGCCCTTGCTCATCGGCGCCGCCTGCCAAGTGGTGAATGAAGATAAACTTGAGCTTCGCCTTGCTCGTTTCGAGCGTACGTTGCAGCCATTGATACTGGTCCGCGCCGATGGATCGTTTCCAATTGTCGCTCTTGCCCCTCTGCTTCTGGGTGAACCAGAAGGGATCCAAAACGACGAACAACGCGTCGCCCCACTGCCAGGCGTAGTAGTCCTGCAACAGACCCGCTTCCGGGTGCTTTGCCGCGTTTCCGCTGTAGAAATCGTCGGGAACCGGATTGGGGAAATACCGCTTTCGCATCAGGTTGGACCACACGGCCAAGCCGTCGGCATCGCTGCCTCGCCCGCGAGGGCTTTCGCCGTCGTGATTTCCCGGCACGAGAAACAGCGGCGCCGAGTGGCAAAATTGCCCGAAATAGAACCGCTGGGCAAGATACTGCCGTGCGGCGCTCGCGCGGCTGTCGTGCTTTTCGGTCATGAACGTGTCGCCCAGATCGATATGGAAATCGGGGGCGTCGGCCAGGGCATTGGCCAGCGTCCGCTGATAGAGCCCGGCGCTGACGCGGTCATCGAGATGTGAATCGGCAGTGATGGTAAAGGTAAACGCGGCGCCCGGCGCGCGTTGTGTGTGAAACGCCCCTTCCGCGTTTTGGTCCTCGCCGCCACGGAACTGATAGAAATAGCGCGTGTCGGGTTTGAGAGCGCTGATTACGACTTCGACAGGTTCTCCCTGGCTGAACCGGTGCCGCGGCGTGCGACGTGTGAGTTGCCCCCGCTCGGTGCCGTAGGCAATCCAGCCTTCCATGTCCTGGTACGCCAGCACACTGATGGTGACCGAGTCTTGCGTCGGCCGGGCGAGAATGAGATCCAGCGGATGCGCCGGCACGTCGTTACAGGTCGAATTCTGCGAGGGCTGGTCAGGACCGCCTTTCCCGCGGCCCCCCCGCTCCTCCGGCGCAGCGACCGCCACGGCGGCGCACAAGACCAGCCCGACGGTAGTCCGTGCGGCGAGCGAGCTCATTGGGCCCTCCTCCCGCCTTTGTCCTTGCCGCGGTCCTTGCGCTGGTAGCCGGTGTTGCTGGGTTTGCCGGGATCGTAGTCCGGGTTGACGGTCGGCATCTGGGCGCCGACCGCCGCAAGATAGTCGCTCAGCCGCCGGTTGAGCGTCGCTGCCTTATCGGGCATTTCTGCAGCCAAATCGCGTCGCTCGCCGGGGTCCTCGGAGAGATTGAACAGGCGGAGGCTGCCGGTCTCATAGACGCGGATCAGCTTGAAATCGCCCAGCAGGATCGCCGAGGCCGGACCGACGGGGTCCTTGTCGTAATGGGGAAAGTGCGCCACGAACTCTTCTCGCGGCCGCCTCACCGCGCCCAGGCCGCCGTTTTCGAGTACCGGGACCAGGCTCCCACCTTCCACGCCCGCCGGCAGCCGTTCGGCAACGTGAGCCAGTTCCGCGATGGTGGGAAATAGGTCCTGGCCGATCGTCCGCACATGGGAGCACACGCCTGGCCGGATGCCCGGTCCGCGGATGACAAACGGCACGCGCAAGCCGCCTTCCCAGACCGTCCCCTTGCCGCCGCTGAAAGGCGGATTTCGCCCAGGCGTGCCGTGATCGGTAGTGAAGATGACGTAGGTATTCTTGGCGATCCCGAGTTGATCCAGCCTTTTCAGCACCATTCCCAAGGCGATATCCAGGTCCAGATCCGCCGCCGCCATGCCGATCTCATCCTCGCTCAAACCGCCATCCCACCGCCTCACTTCGGCGACGGTCTCCGGCAGCGTGTCGCCGCCCCGCCGCGAGGCATAATGCGAGAGCTGAAGGTAGAACGGTTTGCCGGCCTGAACCGCCCCCGTCATGAACTCCATGCCGCGCTCGGTCATGCCGTAAAGCTGTTTGGGATGCGGATTGTCAACGTTGTCCGGGCCGCCGTTGCTGGTGGGGCCGTCGCTGGCGTCGAAACCGTATCGGCTGGGATCGGTCCGGCCCATGTGCCACTTGCCGAAATGGGCCGTGGCGTAGCCCGCCTGCTTGAGCACGGCCGCGATCGTGGTCTCGGTCGCAGAAAGTTCCGTCGAGTCGGGCGGAGGAAGCATGCGGCTATTGACCAGGGCCGCCGCTTCCTTTTTCCCCTCGGCGACAAACGTGATGTGCAATTGCGCCGGGCTCTTGCCGGTCAACAGTGCGGCCCGCGACGGAGTGCAGCGCGGCGACGGGGCGTAGAAGTCGGCAAACCGCATCCCGGCCTGGGAGAGCTTCTCGAGGTTCGGCGTGCGGACGATGCTGCTCTTCGACTCAGGCACAGCATCGTCCATTTGCACCGAAGTGCTGCTCCAGCCGTGGCCTTCGCCGAGCACCAGGACGAAGTTGGGACGCTTGGCGCCGTCCGGCGAGGCAGCGACCGAAACCGCCGGCAAGCCGGCAATTGCCAGTATCAGAAGCAGCTTCCAACCTGCTATCCAGCTCTCGCCGAAGAAACAGAATCGTGCCCGCGTGCGATGTGCTTTCATGGTCGGGGCTCCTGCTGGTGGAAATTCGCGCCGGCGACACGCATCCGGAGCGTGTAGATTGCCGGCCGGGCGGTAATGAACAGGGTCCGGCCGTCCGGGCCCGCGAAGCAGAGATTCGTCGGCTGCTCGGGAATCTCGATTGTCTCGCGGCGGCGGCCGGCCGAGTCGTAGACCAGGATGCCGTTTTCGGCCAGATAGAGGTTTGCCTCGTCATCGAGCTTCATGCCATCGGCGCCGACCAGGGCAAAGACGCGTTTGCGGGAAAGCCTGCCGTCTTCACCAATGGCATAGGCGAACGTCCGCTTGGCGCCGTGGTCGGTGACGAAGAGGGTCCGGCCATCCGGCGTGCCGACCAAGCCGTTCGGCCGCACCATATCGTCGATGACGCGAGCGATCCGTTTGCTGTCGGGAGCGACGTAGTAGACGTGTTCCCCGTCCTGGCTCTTTTCCACCCGGGCGTAGATCGGGTCGGAGAAGTAGATGCCGCCTTTCGGACCGATCCACAGGTCATTCGGTTGATTGAATGGCTTGCCGTCGTACCGATCGGCCACGACCGTCAGATGTCCTCGCGGGTCGATCGACACGACGCGTCCGCGACCCCCTTCGCAGGCCAGCAGATTGCCGGTCTTGTCGAAGGCCAAGCCGTTGGCGTTGCCGGTATCTGCGCGAAAGAGCGAAATCTGCCCGTCCGTCGACCATCGGTAAATGCGGCAGGCCCTCACGTCGGTGAAGAATACGCCGCCTTGGCTGTCGGGCGTTGGTCCTTCGGTAAACTGATAACCGTCGCCGGCCTTGGTCAGCTTCGCCCCCGGAGCAATCACGCTGGGGCGAGATTGCCCGAATGCGGCGGAAGAGCCCCAGAGAGTTGCCAGCAGCATCGCAGCAATCGATTTTCGCCAAATCGTAGTCATCGCTCGGCCCATCGGTTTATGGTTCTCGGTCGCCGGCGCGTTGCGCACCACGTCGTCCGCGATCTCGCCGTCGGTGACCACGTCCTCGCGCATCTTCATGGCCATGGGCGTCACCGAGGTCATCGGCTCGACGCCCGCGACGTCGACCTCGG
>JABWBD010000097.1 GCA_013360685.1 Pirellulales bacterium | reverse complement strand
TCGGGGATCTCCATGAGCATCTGCTCGATCCGGCGGGCGATGCGGTTTGACTCCTCCATGCTCACCCCCGGCGGGGCCATGGCGGCGATCGTCAACTGGCCCTCGTTGAAACGCGGCAGAAACTCCCCGCCCATCCAAACGATGCTTGAAACCGAGAGGAGGACCAGCACCGTCACCACCGCGAGCACGGGCAGGCTGTGGCGGAGCGTGAACTTGAGCACCAGCGTGTCCAGCCGCTTGAGGATCCGGAGCAGTAGCGGGTCGCCTTCCTGCCGCAAGAAGCGGGCGCGGGGCAGGAGGTAGGAGGCCAGCACGGGCGTTACCGTGAGTGAGACGACCAGCGAGGCCAACAGCGTGGTCAGGTAGGCCAGCCCCAGCGGCGCGAACATCCTCCCTTCCAGCCCGGCCAGCGAAAAGAGCGGGAAGACCACCAGGACCACGATCAACGTGGCGTAAAAGATGCTGTTGCGGACCTCGCAGGAGGCGAGGAAGATCACCTTGATGGGATTTTGCGGCCTTTCGGAGTGGTAATTCTCCTTGAGCCGCCGGTAGATATTCTCGATGTCGACGATCGAGTCGTCGACCAGTTCGCCAATGGCCACCGCCAGGCCGCCAAGGGTCATGGTGTTGATCGAGATCCCGAAATAAGCGAAAACGAGCGCCGTCATGATGATCGACAGCGGGATGGCCGTCAGCGTGATCAGGCTGGTGCGGACGTTCGCCAGGAAGACGAACAGCACGACGATCACCCAGAGCACGCCGTCGCGGATGGCCTCGCGGACATTGTCGATGGCCGCCTCGATGAAGTCCGCCTGCTTGAAGATGTCGGTGACGATCACCACGTCGGCGGGGAGCCGCTTCTGGATCTGGTGCAAAGTATCCTCGATCCGCTCAGTAAGGACCAGGGTATCCGCCCCGGGCTGCTTCTGTACGGAGAGAATGACGGCCCGCTGGGCCTCGATGCTGGCATCACCGCGCCGCACCGGCCCGGCATGGCGGACCTCCGCCACCTCGCGGATCGTGATCGGCACGGGGTTGCCGGCCCGGACCACGGTATCGGCGACTTCGTCGAGCGTGGTGGCGCGGCCCACGATGCGGATGAGCGACTCGTGATTCTTGCTCAAGAGGAATCCGCCGCCGGTGACGATGTTCGACTTTTCGACGGCCGCGATGAGCTGGTCGAGCGTCACATCGTGCCGGGAAAGCCGTTCGGGCGACGTGAGCACCTGGTATTGCTTCATCTCGCCGCCCATCACGCTCACCTGGGATACTCCGGTGACCGCCAGCAGCCGCTGCCGGACCTCCCAGTCGGCGATCGTCCGGAGCTCCATGGGCGTCGTCTTGCCGGTGGACCTCATGCCCACAAGCATGATCTCGCCCATGATCGACGTGATGGGGGCCATCACGGCATTGGCCTCTTCCGGCAGCCGCTCGCGGACGAGCTGGAGTTTTTCGGCCACAATCTGGCGATCGACGTAAATGTCGGTGCCCCAGTCGAACTCGACCCAGACGATCGACAAGCCGATTCCCGATGCCGACCGCACGCGCCGCACATCGCTGGCCCCGTTCATGGCCGACTCGATCGGAAACGTGACCAGCGTCTCCACCTCTTCCGGGGCCAGTCCGTGCGCCTCGGTCATGATCGTGACGGTGGGCCGGTTCAGGTTGGGGAACACGTCGATCGGCAGTTCGGCCGACTGGCGCCCGCCGTAAACGACCAACACGGCGGTCACCGCCAGCACGAGCAGGCGATTGCGCAGACAGAACGCGATGATGTGGTTGAGCATGGCTGAGTTCTTAGAGCTTGGAACTTAGAGCTTAGAGCTTGGAACGGGAATCCAAGATCTGAGCTCCAAGACCTAATACTTGGGCATAAGCCTCGCAGCGCCGCTGATGGCTTCTTCTCCCGGCGCACCTGCCAATACGGTGACGCGGGCCAGCATGCCGTCCTTGAGGAGGTGGTCGGGATTTGCCACCTCGACCCACACGGGCAACACACGTTCGTGCTCCTCCATCATGGGCGCAATGCGAACGACTTTTCCGGCGGCCTCAAGGTCGGGATAGGCCGGGAACGTAATCCGCGCAGTCTGGCCGAGTTTTACCCGGTGGACATCGCGCTCGAAGACATACCCTTTCACCCAGACGTTCGACAGATCGTGGATCTCGAAGAGCGGATCCTGAGAACGGACGACCTGGCCGGGGACTACGTCCAAGGCAGCGATCAAGCCGCTGGCCGGCGCACGGACGGGCACGCTCTCGATGAATTGCCTGTCCGCCGAAGACCGCGTGAGATCGATTTGTTCGAGCCCCGCGATGGCCCGAGGATCGAGACCGAGGAAGGCCAATTGTTGCTTCAACCCTTCGATTCGCAGCCGCAGCGATTCCAATTCGCTTTGCAGCTCCCACACCTTTCGTTTCGGTGTCACGCCCTGGCTGTTGGGCCCCTCCAAACGCTCCAACGACTGCTGAGTGAGGCGCGATTGGGCCAGTGCCTGGAGCAGTTCAAGCTGGACGCTGCGGAGTTGAAGGCTATTGACCTCGGCGAGAACATCTCCCGCGGCGACCTGCTGGCCGGGCTCCACCAGAATGCGGGCAATCCGGCCTTCGATGGGTGAATTGGCGAGCGATTGCCGATCGGTGGGCAGTTCGATGGTCCCATGCGCGATGGCAATCGGCGCGAGGCCGGGAGCTGCCTTGCCGTTGCCCTCTTCGGCTTCCGCCACGCGTGCCTTGTGCTCGTTGCCCAACAGGGCGGAAAGCAATGCGCTGCCGGTCACCACCACCTGGTCCCCCGGGAATGCGCCTTGGAGCAACTCGACGCGGCCGTTCTCGTTCAGCCCGAGCTTCACCGGCCGGTTCTCGTACTTCCCGGGCATCCTCTGGACGAGCAGGTAAGTGCCGGTGCGGCTGCGGATCACGGCATCGGCCGGGCAAAGGATCGCCTCTTTGGCCACCTCCACGGAGATGTGCACGTGGCCGAACATGCCCGGCCGCAGATCGCCGGCCGGGTTGTCTACGGCGACCACGACAGGCTGCGTCCGCGTCTTTGGATCCATCTTGGGCCGGAGGTGGTCGATCACGCCTGCAAAACGTTTGCCCGGCAGAGCGGCGAAGCCGGCCGCGACCTGCTGGCCCTTCTTCAGGTAGTGGACATCCGATTCCAGCACGTCGCCGACGATCCACAGTCGCGAGGGATCCACGACATGGTAGAGATGGTCCGTAGGGCTGACGATCTGGCCCACGCGGACGTCAGCGTGCGTAATGACGCCCCCTCTCGGACTGGTGATTGAGACGTAGCGCAGGGTCTGGCCGGTCTGCCGGAGCTTTTCGATGGCGGCTGAATCGAGCCCCAGAGCGAGCAGTTTCTGCCGCGCGATCTGGAGCGATGCAGACTTCTCCGCCAGCGACGCTTGCGTCTCCAAGAGGCTCTTTCCGGCAACGATCCCCTGCTGGTCGAGCGCGGTGCGCTGATCGACCAGCCTGCGGGCCAGGTCCACTTCGGCCTGGGCCCGGAGCATTGCCAACTGGAGCGACTCCAAGTCCGGGCTGACCACGCGGGCCAGTTCCTGCCCCGGCGCAACGGTCTCGCCCGGACGCACGAGCACTTGCTCGATTTTTCCGGCTACCAGCGAGGTAATCATGGCCTGGCCGTGCCAGGGGAGTTCCACACGTGCGTTGGACTCCACCGTGCGGCGGATATCGCCGAACTCGATCTTGGCCGTGGTCAGTCCGATCGCCTCGCGCGCCTTATCGGAGAGCATGATCGTATCGCCGGCAGTGGTGACGCCCTTGGTGGGCAGCGGCGCATGATTCTCGTGCCCGTTGGCCGTACGAGGGATCGAGACCATCCCGGCCAGGACGGCCAGGGCGGCAATCCCACGGACCATTGCCGGAACGCCGTCGAAACGCATTGGAACACTCCTTGGGAAGAACGATCTCGGTTCTTGGTTCAAGAACGAGAACTCACTTGGAAATTCCCTCCAGGCCGGCAATCTTCCGGTCGATCTCATCGGCTACGCCGGCGAAATCCGGCTCCTGCTTGTTGTCGATCTTCTGGTGCACCTGCTCGAACAGCGTCCTCAGATCGTTCGCCGCGGTGTTGACCGTCTCCCAATGCTCTTTGGCGACGCTCGAGTTTCGGGCGGTTTCCGGCAGCCATTGCAGTACGAGATCTGCCTTGTCGAGCGCCTGGTGCGCCTTGTAGGGGTTCTCCGGGATGCCTGCCGCGGTCTCTTGCTCGACCTCATTGCGGAGCTGTTTGAGCTTCGCGACTGCATCGGCGAACTTGGCAGTCTCGTTGCGGAGCTCGGCTTTTTGCTCCTCGGTGATCGGAACGTCGTGCGGGTTGTACTCCTCCGCAGGTTCGGCCGAATCACCGCCGACCGCAGCGGCGCGCGGCGATTCCTCCGCGCCGCATCCGACAAACAGTGAGACCGCGAGGACTGCCACCAGCCACAAAGAAATCAGCAAGCGAACGGTCATGGGTTACCTCCTTTTCGGGGTCGTTGCAGAGAACTGTTGGAAAAACACTCACCAAGCAATCGAAGAAACCGCGGAGCCCGATGGCGACAGGGCCGCAAAACCACGCCGGACAGTCACAGAATGCGGTGCGTCACGCGCAGAAATCCACCGCAAGCGGCGCGGCGGCCCGCGTGAGCAGAAAGGCAGATCAGGTCAACAGAACGCCCGATCGCTCGAAGCGCGCACGATCACACAAAGGGGACGACGTAACCGGCGGTGCCGCCATGGGGGGGCGCGGAATTGGCGCTGTATCGGCGAGTCTCCCCGGCGAGTTACAAAGCAGCGAAACCAAGAGAGCCCCGTTCAGCGCCGCACGGACTGTCACATCTTCTCTTGCAGCGATGAAGTGAGAATCCACAGAGCCTCGTTCGTCGCTGTCCTGGTGACGACCATCCGGCAACGTAAGTCCGATCCCCAAGAATTCGAGGTGCAGGTGCCAAAGCCCACCTTTCAAACTAGCGGCAACCTCAGAAAATCCGTGCTCGTGATCGTCATCGGGGGACTCGAAATCGCCGTGATCATGGCCTGCCAACCGCCCTTGCGTCACTTCATGGCAGTGCCGCACCCCCGGCGGAACGATACCCGCGACCAGCAGGATCGTTGACAGCAACAGGTTTATCGCTTTCGCAAGCCGTCGAAACATTGCCAGCTTGGCTCGGAAGGGTGGCAGCCCACTTCCGCCTTAGTGACAGAAAAGGGCCCCGAGTTCCTCTGAACGATTGCTCTAGGTTGAATGGTAGCTGATAGATCGACGTTGGGGAAGGCGATTCTCCAGAAGTTCCGGCCCGCCAACCGGCCATGTGTCTTGCCAGGCCGGAACGCCCTTGCGTCCTACGGCTACGTTCTTTTCGGCCGGTCGGCTTGCCTGTAGTCCAACCGTACCAAAAGCGAGTCGCCTTTTCAGGCACCTCTCTTGTGGGCCCACAACCTGACCTAGAACGATCCGGCACGGCACCCTATAATCGGTCGCGCGGCTGGGAGGGTCGCCGGCTCACGCACTGTACTGGAGAGGGATCTCATGCGTTCCATCGCGATCATGAACCAAAAAGGGGGGGTCGGTAAGACGACCACTGCGGTCAACGTCAGCGCTGCTTTGGCGGCCACCGGCCAGCGGGTATGCCTGATCGATATGGATCCCCAAGCTCATGCCACGCTGCATTTCGGCATCGAGCCCCGCCCACAGGTCCCATCGATTTACGACGTTCTCGTCTCCGGTACGAAGCTGTCCGAGGTTCGCCGCCGGGCAGGAGAGAATCTATGGGTGGCCGGATCCCACCTGGATCTGGCCGCGGCCGAACTTGAGCTTTCCGGTGTGGTAGGACGAGAACAGATCCTTCGCGACAAACTGGCCGAGGACGATGCGGAATTCGACTATTTGTTCATCGACTGCCCGCCTTCGCTGGGCGTGCTCACCCTCAATGCGCTGACGGCCGTGGACGAGGTTTTCATCCCGCTCCAGCCGCACTTCCTTGCCCTTCACGGATTGAGCAAGCTCCTGGAGACGATCGATTTGGTGGCCAGGCGTCTGAACCACCGCTTGAAGCTCAGCGGCGTGATCCTCTGCATGTTCGACGGGGCCACGCGTCTGGCGGGTGAGGTGAGCCAGGACGTCGACGACTTCTTCCGCACCCAGCGCGACGGTCCAACGTGCTGGGCCGGGGCCCACACGTTCCAGACCCGCATTCGCCGCAACATCCGCCTGGCCGAGGCGCCCAGCTTCGGGCAGTCGATCTTCGAGTACGCGCCGACCTCCAACGGGGCCGAAGACTACCGCCAATTAGCGGTCGAAATCCTCTCCTGCGTCGTGCCGGCCTGACGGCCAGCAAGCCGGTTTGGCCGGCATTCCACCGGTTCGTGACAACCCCAAAGGGTCGGCCACCACCATCTTGCAGGGTGGTCGGAGAAAGGCAGGGCCGTATAATTTCTGAGACTTTTCGGCCCGGCACTCAAGTACCCAGGCCGGCCGCTGGCGGTCATAACGCAGCTCAGAAGGGCGTGTGCATGAGCACGGGCAGTTTTTCGAGTCGGACGAGAGAACTCGAGGACGTTTTCTTCAAACAGCGCGACGAAGAGCTACTCCGAGCGCTTCGCGAGCAGGTCGCGTTGAAAGAGAAGAAGAAAGCGCTAGCCGATGCTTCGGGCATCTCTGACGAAGAAGTTCTCGACCATCTCCACCAACTGGACATCTCGACCGAAACCTTGGCCGCCGTCGCGTTGATTCCCCTGATCGCAGTGGCTTGGGCCGATGGGAGCATCGATGCCAAGGAAGGCAACGCGGTGATGGCCGCGGCGGAGCAGCAAGGCTTGAAGAAAGGGCACCCCGGCTACCAGTTGTTGGGGCGATGGCTCGAACAGCGACCGGAACCGCGGTTGCTGCGCGTGTGGAAGGGGTATGTGTCCGGGCTTCGTGACAAGCTGGGAGACGCAACCACGGACGCGTTGAAGCGGGACGTTCTCGGTCGGGCCCGGGCGGTAGCCGAGGCGGCCGGCGGTTTGCTGGGGCTGGGCAACAAGGTCTCAAAGGCAGAGCAGGCCGTGCTGGAAGATCTGGAGAAAGCGTTCTAAGTAGCTTTGCACGATTCTGGGAGGCCGCGCGACTGGCTGTCATTCGAGACGGGATCGGCAATTGCGGAAGTTTCACGACTTCCGCTACCCCCAAATGAGGTCTTGAAGCGGCATCAGACGCTTGCCACTTCGAGCATCGGTTCGGCGTGATCGCCGGTGTGGCGGTGAATCGTGTTTCGGCCGGCCCCCTTGGCACTGTAGAGGGCCGTGTCGGCGCGGGACATGAGCGATTCCGCGGTGTCCCCGTCGAGTGCCTCGGCAACGCCGCCACTGACGGTGATCTCCATCTCCCGTTCCACCTTGCCGCGCAGGCGCTCGGCGAATACGCACGCCCCCTCGATGCTGGTCTGCGGCATGACGACGACGAATTCTTCGCCGCCATAGCGGACCAGAACGTCGGTCTCGCGTACCGATTCGTCCAGGAGTCTGGCCAACCTTTGCAGCATCTGGTCGCCTTGGAGATGGCCCTGCTCGTCGTTGACCCGTTTGAAATGGTCGATGTCAAAAATCGCCACGGAGAAACGGGTGTCGTAGCGGTTGAACATCGCGAGTTGCGAGGCCATTGCGTCGTCGAGGGCCCGCCGGTTGCTGATCCCGGTCAAGGGATCGGTGCGGATCTCGGTGAACGTCATCAAGTGGTTCGTCTGCTGGCGGATCTGGTCGTAGGCGTTGGCAATCTGCGTGGCCAGCCGAAGCGTTGGTGTCAGGATCTCCGAGGCTTCGCGGCAAAGATCCTTCCAGGCCGCGTCTTGCTGCTGGTGGCTCAACTGCCCGACCCGCTGCTTGAATCGCGACAGGCTGGTGTGGTGCCGGGCCAGGTTGCGGCGGACCATGCCGGCGATCTTCTCCAATTCCCGCGCCACGGACTTGGCGCGACGAAGCTCTCTGCGAGAACGGGCGACCAGGTCATGGTCGGCGCTACGGGTCCGCCGGCCCATCAGGTATCCCAGGGTGGCAACAACCGCCAGGGCTAGCGGAGCCGGGAGCGAAAGATTCCAGAATTCCATGGCGCGAAATCGGCTAAGAGGATGGTGAACTGGCTGGGACGCGGGCTAGTACGAGGTCCGCGAGCCAAAACCTCGCAGGCATACGAAGCCTACCAGTACGACCAGGATCAGGGCGAACAGCCATTCCTGCGGCCCCATACGTTCCACATACCGCATGACATCGTGGAGAACATAATTCAGACGACCCATGACCGGCTCCTCGAAATCCTGCAACGCTGGCCTCCAGACGCACTTCTTCCCAAGTGTAGGTCACAACTTGCGTCCGCTGGGTTGGCGTTTGGTCGCATCGGACAGATGTTCCATCAAGCAGACTGTTTGGTGGGGTTTGGTTTCGTCGTTCGGTGGGTACTGCAAGCTCTTGCGAAGCGGATTTGTGAAGGTATAATTCAGCGTTCGAACGCCGCTGGGGGCGTAGCTCAATTGGTTAGAGTACTGGACTGTCGATCCAGTGGTTGCGGGTTCGAGTCCCGTCGCCCTCGCTCAGTCAATCCGCCGTAACTCTTTCTCCATGAGGCAGTTACGGCGGTTTTTCTTTACCTCCACCCATGCGTTAGCGACGCAACCCCACTATAGGTGGTAGCGGTGGTCTCCGTGCCATTGTGAACGCGTCCTTCGGCGTTCCGTGGATGAGGAGCTGTGTCTCTGATGAAGAACAATCCCTTCGATCTGGCGGGCCGTACGGCGCTGATTACCGGCGGCAGCAAAGGGATCGGACGTGCCATTGCCGAACTCTTCGCCCGTGCCGGCGCCGACCTGTTTCTCTGTGCGCGCGGCGAGAAACCGCTGGCCGAGACCGCCGAAGCAATCCGCGCGGAGGCAGGCGTCCGAGTCGAAGCCATGACCGCCGATATGGCCCGCCGGGACGACGTGGGCCGACTGGCGGGCGAAGCCGTCGAACGCCTCGGAAAAATCGACATCCTTGTCAACAACGCCGGCTGGAACATTCCGCAGGCGATCGACGAGATTCGCGACGAAGACTGGGACTACGTAGTGGAATTGAACCTCAACAGCGTGATGGCCCTGACTCGTTCGGTCGTGCCGGGGATGAAACAGCGGGGTTGGGGACGCGTGATCCATATTTCTTCAATCATGGGCCTGGCCAGCACTCCGAAACGCAACGGCTACTCCGCCACCAAGGCGGCCCTGATTGGCTTATGCCAGGCAAGCGCGCTCGACCTCGGTCCCTTCGGCATCACGGTCAACTGCATTGCCCCGGGCCCCATCGCGACCGAGATGCCCATGTCGATTCTCAGCAAGCCGCAGCAAGACGCCCTGGCCGCTCGCACGGCAATGGGCCGCTGGGGGACGCCGGAAGAAATCGCCGGGCCGGCGCTGCTCCTGGCCAGTGAGGCCGGGCGGTTCATCACCGGCGCCTGCCTGGTGGTCGATGGCGGCGCATTGGCCCGCGTGTTTTGAGCCGCCCATGAGCGAAACTTCGCGACTCGCCACCGGCGTGGCCGGACTCGACGAACACCTCGGCGGCGGACTGCTTCCCGGAACGCTTACCGTGGTGATCGGCTCAACCGGCATCGGCAAGACCCAGTTCGGGCTGCAGTTCGCCCACGCCGGCCTAGGGCAGGAGGGCCGCGCGGGGATCGTTTTCGACATGAGTTCTCGCGGCGATTCGCAGAACCACGCCCAGTACGCCCAGCGGCTGTTTGGCTGGGACCTGGAAGCAATCGAACCGCAGGAGCACCTCGAACTGGACGGCTTCTTCAGCTCGCGGCGGCGCTACGGAGAGTACCTGCACGTGTTCAACCGGGCGGGCCGCCGTGTTACCCGCAACGATCTTGATTTCGATGCCTGGCAGGATTGGCAAGCCGAGCTGACGCGTCGCCTGAACTGCTCGATCGCCTTCTTTTACGGGAACTTCACGCGGGGCGTGCGCCGCGCGGTGGTCGATGGGATCGAGCCCGTCGACCGGCCCGCCGACTCCATCCAGTTCGAATTATTCGAGTACGTCTACCACCAGATCCTCCGCAAGGATCCTGAATGGGTGGCGCGCGACCTCTTCCGGCAGGACTACCGCCGCAATGCCCAGGCCGTGGCCGAGCACGTCTACGATCCGGGCCGCATCGGCTGCATGCTGCTCTACACGTCGCACGAGACGACCCTGGACGGGCTCGTCGAGCGCCCGCTCGACGAAGGCGATGTCCTCAGCAACGCCAACACGCTCATCTATCTGGGCAAGATCCGCGAAGGCACCCGCTTCCGCAGGGCGATGTATATCGCCAAGCACCGCGGCAGCGCCTGCACCGACGAAATCCTGCCCTACCGGATTGAAGACGGCGGGATCCGGCTGGACTGAGCCGGCAACCGGGCCCCTTCTGTCCGATGACATGATTCATGAAAAAGATCGCCGCCCGGCTCGCCGCCGTGCGCCGAGTAGAACCGCCGCTTCCCATCAACGAGCAGAGCGACCGTATAGCCGCGCGCGGTCAGCCACTGCCGCACAGGGCACCGCGGCGCCTCGGCCGGAGAGTGGATTTCGACGATGATGTGCGCCGCCGGACTGGCGGCGAGCACCCGCCGGCTTCCTTCAAGCACATCGAGTTCCGCCCCTTCCACGTCGATCTTCAGTAGATCGATCGAGCGGATGCCCAACTGGTCCAACAGATCATCCAGCGGCGTCTGCGGAACGACGACGGAACGGGAGAGCCGGCGGAACGCCGAGGCGGTCGAGGTCTCGGCGTCGTAGGTCAATCGCACCTCGCCGGCATCCCGGCCCAGCGCATACGGCACGCAGGTGACGTTCGAGTAGCGGTTCAGCGCTACGTTTCCCGTCAGCAAACGATAGTTTGCCGGCAGCGGTTCGACGGCGACGACGCGGCCGGTCGGTCCCACGGCGCGTGCATACGCCAGGGTGTACCGGCCGATGAACGCGCCTGCATCGACGGCGATGCCGCCCGGCGGCGGCAGCAGGCCGGCCAGGCACGGCTCGTAATCGGGCGAAACGGTCAAGAGGTCGTCGTAGGAAAACGACCGCACGCGCATGCGATGGCCGTCGACGACGACCTCGGTGGTGATCCGGTGGATTGGGAGAATGCGGCGAGCCGTCTTCCACGACAGCAAGGAGATCCGCAGCATCCATCGCAGCGGCAGGGGATAGCCATCACGGGCTTTGACCCATTCAAGCAGACGCGAAGCCGCGGCCATCGGGGACTCCTTTCCGCACGATATTGACCCATCCGGAAGTAATGTATCCCGCCGAGGAGATCCCCAGCAAGAGCAGTTGCCATCGAAGTCCTACTGCTGCCCGGGCTCTCCGTCGGGTGTCGGCGGTTTCTCGGCCAGATTGGAGAGAGAAATGATTCCTCGCAGGATGTCGATCGAAAGGTACGCCATGAGAAAAACGCCGTATGCCACTAACGGAAGGATCGCAGAAGCAAACAGGATCGTTCCCGCCTGCCAGGCGTCGAGAACGGCGCCAAACATGCTCTTGTCGGACGCAGTTGCTACCTGGGAGGCTGCGTATATCAAGGCCGACGTTCCCCAAACAGCGCCGATCCCAAACGCCACCGGCACCGCGCGCAGGATGATCTTCAAGAAGAACGAGACGATCCCCAGGGCTTCTTCGCCTGCTCCGGCGGTCGTGGTGATCGTGACGTACAGGGTCTCCGGGTTGATGGCAATGCTGGCCATGTACTGGCAGAGGATAAATCCCGCCAGTGCGGGAACGATGAGGCTGAATCGCTCGGTCTGCACGGCCAGGATGGTCAGTCCCAGAAGGGCCGTTGCGCCCAGGAAGAAACTCACCAGCGCGAAGCAGTCGATCACCGCCGAGGAGGTGAGCCGGCTGGGGGTCACGCGGTTCAGCCGCTCCAACGCCTCCAAGAAGCGTCCGGCGACGTACTGGAGCACAATGAGGGCCGGGATGGCAATCACCGCCAACAGGACCTGCGAGGAGCCGGCGCCTCCCATGCCCGCGACCACCCCGTACACCGCCAGCATTGCCAGGGCCGCATACAGTCCGTAGTACCCGCACGCCGCGAACAGGCTCGCCGTCGTCTCGACGAATTGGGCCGTAAAATGGCCGCGGGCAAAATCCAAGAGGTAGTCGAAGGGATGATGCGGGGTTTCCCGGCCGCGGACGCGCCGGTACACGGCCGACCAGTCGAACGTCGAGCGGATCGCCTGCGCAGCCTCGGGGGGAGTGGCCGGTTCATCGACCGCGCCGGCGGCTTCCGGCTCCCCCTCGAAAAGCCCCTTGATGCGGCGAGCCGGCGTCCAGTCGCTCATCCCAGATCGCCATACCAGGTCGTCGGGTTTCAAATCGCCGCGAACGGCGAGCTGCTTCAATTCGGCGGGCGAAACCGGCCCGAGCCGCTGGTTGTTCTTGGCGTAAAACCACTCGATCGGGCTCATGGCTCGATGCTTGTGCAAAGCATCCTGCTCGGTGCGGATTGGGAAGACCTCCGGAGAACTTCATCGTGATCCATCGACCGTGCGAATGCAAGGTTTCGAGCATTCGCGGCGGTTCGCCTTGAGTGGTTCGGCCGCATTTGCCGATAAGGATCCTAGAATGCCGGGAGGGCGGGACACGACTGTCCCGTTTCAGGATAAAGATCATGGTATGACGATGGATCGACGTACCATGATCTTTTTTTGCGCGCCAAAGCCCCTCCTCTTCCCACGCCGCCGGTGATCCCGCCTGCCACCCCCACGCATCCTGTCCTCCGCCGCTGTATCCCCAAGAACAGCAGTCAGTTGCGTCAATTTTTCGGGTGGGCATTGACCCGCTCTTTTTCTGTAGTATCATGGCTCCAAAAGCGTACCAACCGTTCTGACTGTATTTTCCACAACAATGAGGAGGGTTCGCAATGAAGAGTTTGTGGATCAGGACCGTGGCGGTTGGGGTGGCAGTGGCAGCCCTGGCATCCGTTGACGTGCCGGCGGATGCGCAACAGGGCGCCTCAAGTACCAGGGCGGCATCACGGCAAGCCACATCCCAGGTGGCCTTTCCCACGCTGCCTGCCACTGCCGAATCGTCGGTCGGAGGTGGGGCATCGCCGGCAAAGGCCGCAAAGTTTCGCGGGAGGCTGCCCGCGTACTTTGCCAAGGTGGTCGACGACCAGCAGCGCCGGAAGATCTATGGCATTCAGGAGGAGTACCACGAGCGGATCGAAGCCCTCAAGGCGCAGCTGGCCGCCATGATGGAGGAGCGCGACCAGATGATCGAAGCCATCCTCACTCCCGACCAACGCCAGCAGATCGACCGGATGAAGTCGGCCGCAAAGACAAAACGGCAAGATGGCGAGGAGGAGAAGTGACTGCGGCGGCTCCTACGAGCGGAGCGAGACGATCCGCTTCCGGCCGTCCTCCTCAATGGAAATCTTGTCTTCGCGCGCGAGCCAGCCGAGGGCTTGCATCACGGTGTCCCTCGGCTGGCCGGTCGCTTCGACGAGTTTCGTGAGCGTCAAAGGTCCGTTCTCGGCAAGCGTGTGCCAGACAGCTCCCGCCGCCTGACCGATGCGGGCGATTGATGCGTTCGAATCCGTTGTTGACATACCATGCCTCCTACCGATCGTCGCATCCCGTAGGGTGGATTGGACATCTGTCGTATTGGACAGTATAGCGACGCGTCGCAGTCGGTCTCAAGTATCCGGCGACCGCGACCAATTGCTTCCGCCGGATCGAGAAAACGAAAAAAGGGCTCGGGTTGCTGTGGGGGTGCAGCAAACCGAGCCCTTTGGCCGTGAAAAACCGGCATTCCCGTTACGGGTCACACGTCGCCATACACCGGCGAGCAATCACCTAAGATTCACGGTAAACTGTGGCAGAATCCACCCGGCGGCCGGCCTCGGGGTGCGGGAGCCCCGAGGTTGGCCGGGCCGGGTGACCGATGGTTTGCTTTATTGCACAACCCGTGCCAATCGGTCGCAGCGATGCGCGTCGATTGGCGTCCTGGGCCGCAAGGTGCTGATACACAATGCCTTGCAGCAACGATCTCCCTTCGAGCTTCCAGGAGTCGGCGTGCGGCTCTGCCTTGTAAGGTTTACAAATCCTGGAAGGCTGCCGGTTTCCACCGATCGCTTTACTTGATCCCGTGCTCTCCACGGATCGCGTTCAGGAGGCTGACCGTAATCGCCTGGAAAACCAAATGAAGACGGTCGAATTCCCTGTCTTCTGCCTGGCAGAAAACCGTGTAGACGGCCTCATCCGTAGAGACACAGCGAATCGCGGCTGTATTGATCAGATCCAGGTAGTAGAAGCTGATGTCGAAGCCGGAAATCTCCTGGTTGGCCAATTCCTCGGTCGTTTCGTCAACCTCCAACTCCTTATATTCTTCACGCATTGCCTCAACTGCGGCGCTTGCCAGTTGCTCCGGAACCGCCCAACGCGGATGGATGCCGACGGACCAGAACGCACCGTTCGGGCTGTAAACGGTTACCGACTGGCGGCCTTTGATGGCGTCGGACTCGTCGAGCGACCAGTTGTCTGGGTACTGAAAAGCGATCCCGAGCTTGCGAAACTCGGCAGGCATAGTGAACGGCTCCTGACGTGGTCTACCTGGAGTGAATGGTAGAGTTTTTCGAGAATGGCGGGAACCGCCCATCGGAGCCGTCCGCCGATGATGGTCTGAAGATGAATCGGGATAGCGTTGGAAGGCGAGTTCTGCTACGATAGTCTCCCAGCCTTCCCAGTCGCTCCGTATTCTCGGCAACGGAATGCCAATCTGCCGCTCGTTTCTCTTGCTTGGCCTGCTGTTTTTCCATGCCGGATGCCGGTTGCCGGCCTGGAGCCACCCGGTATCGCGCCCGCTGGCGACCAGCCGGCAGTTGTGCCAGCAGAGCCTGACCGCCGTGGAGCGGGGGCAATGGCAGGAGGCGGAATCGTTGCTTGCCCAGGCAGTGAAATCCTGCCCCGAGGATCCCGACTCCCGCCGCCAGTATGCCGAGGTGCTGTGGCATCGCGGGGCCAGGGAAGAAGCCGTGGCCCAGTTGCTCGAAGCCGGGGAACAGTCGCCGGACGACGCTTCCTTGCGCGTGCGTGCCGCCGAGATGCAGTTGGAACTCGGGAACCTGGAGTTGGCTTACCAGTCGGCCCAGGTCGCTCTGGAACTGGATTCCAACCTCGCCGGGGCATGGTCCGTCTCCGCGCGAATCAAGCGAGCGCGCGGCATGCCGCGCCAGGCATTGGCCGACTTCCACCGGGCGCTGCAGTTCGACCCCCTGGAACGAGACGTCTTGCTCGAAGTTGCCGAGCTTTACCAACAGATGAACCAGCCGGAGCGCGCGCTGGTCACGCTGCAGAGCCTGGCCGACAGCTACCCTCCGGGCGAAGAGCCGCAGAAGGTGCTCTTCCTGGAAGGGCTGGCTTGCTCCGCGCTGGGTCGATACGACGACGCCGTGGAGAAGTTCACTGCCGCCGTGGCGCGGGACAAGCCGACTGCCGAGATTCTCTGCCGGTTGGGAGAGGCCGAGTTGGCGGCCGGACGGCCCGCGCGCGCAGCCGCAGCCGCTCACGAAGCGATCGCCTTGGCGCCGGACTACCAGCCGGGCCGCGAATTGATGGGCCGGATCGAATTGGCGATGCAACCCGGCCCGCCGCGCCGGCGATAGATGCCCGCGAGGCCCTCGGTCCGTCGCCGTCGGCAGAACCGGCAAATCCGGTTTTTCAATTACTTCGACCTTTTCCATCACCTCAGCACCCGAGAGGACCACGCGGATCACAGGCCGGGTTGCCGATCCGGCCCGCAACAACCCCACCGCGGACGGCGATTTCTCGTGCGAGAGGCCTAACTGCTTGTTCGGCAGGCGCCCTGCCGCCGATCTCAAGCTACGTTTGGACAGACCATTCCCTTGGTATCGGTTCCATCAGACGAGGACAGCCATGTCAGAAGGCGTGGAAATCACCGGCGACGGCTTCATCGATCGCCGCAGCTACACCGTCGGCGGGCCCAAGCCGTCCGTCGAACGCCGCCAGTTCACCAACAGCCACGAAGGGCTCTCGGAGGAGGCTCGCGAACTGGCCGTCGCGATCGACGAATACAAGCTCCGCCACCGCCGCCGCTTCATCACCTTCGAAGAAATGCTGACGGTCATCAAGGATCTCGGGTACCACAAGTAACCCGATGGCCGGTTTCGCGGGGCCGGATGCCACGGTCAGCGAACCGTAGCCTCAGCCGTGACGACGCGGCCGAAGCGGTCGAACGTCAGGTCCATCGTCCCGCTGGCCTGGGTCCAGCGGCGGCGGCAGGGGATGATGCGGTTCTTCGACCACGTTTTCCCGGAAAAGGCGTACTGGCGCGTGTCGCCGTCGGCGTCCACCATCGCGAAGCTTCCCAGCTCGATGTTCCGCACTTCGGACATGGGGTGTTCTTCGATCGTGTACTGCTCCAACGCGCCGCTGGCGTGAAGGCGGGCCTGCCACTGGATCCACGCCGCCAACTGTTCCGGCTCGCACGCCTGCCACAGCCGCGCGCCGTCGCCCAGCAATCCGGACACGAGCCGCGCCACCGTGGCATCCTGCGGCGCGGCCACGTGGACGCGGGTTTCGTAGAGCGAACGGTCGTCCGGCGAAGGGTCCGCGACGCGCGCGAGCATGTACTGCACGGGACGGCCCGTCTGCCGCTCGTAGCGAGCCGCGCACGGCGCCAGGCGTAGGTTTTGGCTGCAAACATGGACGACCTGGTCGCCGCCCGTTCGGTACTCCACCGGAAGCCGCGCCAGCAGCGCTGCGTCGGCCGCTTCGCGGTAGTCGTCTCCCTCGCCCCGCTGGTCGGCGGCGATGCCCCGGACCACGATCGAAGCAAACTCGACGTCGGCCGGCAGGTCCAGATTCCAGTTCAGTTCGCGGAGAAGGGCCGAGTCGGGCTTCAGCGACGTGGCGCGCGTGCCCAGGAAATCGCCGAAGTGAGAAGCCAGCGCCGAGCCGAGGTGCGGAGTGGCGATGGTGATCAGCCGGTCGACGTCGTGGTTGTAGCGGACGCCGGGCAGGGCGCTTTGCAGATAGACTCTGGCCACCACCCCGCCGGCGCTGTGGGCGACCAGCCGTACCTTGGTCCCACCCGTCAACCGGCGAACCTCCTTGATCGCCTCGGCCAGCTCGAGCGCCTTGAGGCCCAGCCCGTCGGTGTTGGCCGACCGCGAGAACTTCAGCACGAAAAGGCCGGCTTTCGAGACATCGGCGGCAGCCGCGCGGGCATCGAAGCACTCCGGCAGATCGAGCCGTCCGCCCTGGGCCCGAATCGTTCCGCCGTAGGTCAGCCCTTGCGATTCGAGGTAGCCGATCATTCCGCTCCAGCGCGTCTTGGATCGGTCGGTCGCTTCCGAGCAGGTTCCCCAGGTCACGTCGTCGGAATCGACTTCCCACGTCATCCCGTGCACCAACAGAACGGGATGCGAGCATCGCGCTACGGCGGTCGAAGCGGCCCCAAGCCATGCCCACGCCGCGATGGCGAGAAGGGGGAGAAACGGAAAGTGGCTCATAGCGAGTTCCTCGTCGTTGTCCGTCCGGCCGATGCGCCGCCGGAGTGCCGGCAAGAAGGGAACGGATCGCCGACCTTCGGCAGCCTTGCCGGTCCCGGGCCGTGGGTGGGCGACGTCGTGTCTCATTCTATGGGCGCGGCATCGGCGCATCAAGCTTTGGCAAGGGGAGGCGTGTCGCGCGGAATCGCCACGCTCCGGATCCGGCAGCCGCATCGCATCGAGGAGCATCACCTTCTTGACAGGCTCACCAACGTGTAATTCCGGTCCTTCACAAGCACCGTCAACGTGCCGTTGCGGATCGGGAGCTTCTCGCCCGTTCGTTCGTCGACAGCCGCCACCGCCTTGCCCTCCAGGCCCAAGGCAGCCAGGTCGACCGTCACCGTCACCTCGATGGGCTTGGGCAGGCGGTTCGTGACGGGGATGACGCAGCCGCCGTCGCGAATTCGGTAAAGGGACACGAGGGCCTTTTCGGTCGCCGACTTCACCGGGCAATGGTCCTCCCAGTAACCGATGAACTCGGCGTCGATCAGGCCGAGGCGATTGCGGAGCTCCCACCACTGGCCCATCGCGTCGCGGTTCATGTAGGCCCCGGTCGTGTTCACGTCGGTTACGGCACACACGGCCAAGAGGCTTTCGGAGGGCTGCGGACCGTCGGCGTCGGTTTTGTCGGCCGTGCCGCGGATGAACTCGGGCAGAAACTCGTGCACCAGGCCGCTGGCATGGTCGGCGTATTCCACGCGCCAGGCCACGTCGTCGAGCGTGTCCATGTACCACCACTTGTTGCCGCGGAGTTGGTGGGTGTTCTCCTCGCCCGGCAGCCAGAAATCGGCGAAGCAATGCACCGGCGGCACGAGCTTGGCGTGGCTGTGCGTCATCCACCACCGCCGCTCATCCGGACAGCCGCGGACGATCGCGGCCATCCGCTTGGCGAATTCCCGCTTGCTCAAAATCGTGTAGGTCACGCCCGTCTTGCCGAACTGGTCGGTGAAGCGGTGGCCGTGGTGCGGGTTGTCGCAGGCCATGACGCAGTCGGTGTCGGTATACAAGCCCGGCACGCCGCACCGGCGGAGGAACTCGTCGCCGTAGTAGAGCATGAACTCCTGGAAGCTCGGGTCGCCGGGGCAAACCGCCGCCAGACGGTAGGGCGTCCATGCCGGCCGGAACTGGGTTGCATTGTTGGGGTTGGGGAACGAAGCCGCAAAGGAGCTGGCCCAGATCTTCTCGTACAATTCGTAGGTCGGATTGTGGTCGGCGGTGCAACTGGTGCAGCCGTAGTAGAGGAGCTTGACGCCCTCGGCGCGCTGGGCAGCGTCGAACTTGCGGACCGCTTCGACGTTGAGAACCTTCCAGTGGCCGTCCTGCTCGGCATAGCCGGTCATCCAGTTGCGAGCGTTGATGTGCTTCGTGGGACCGTGCATGCCGAAGTTCCAGGCCCGGCGGTCCTTGGCCAGCGGCTTTACCGGCGTGGCCTGGAAACCGAACGTGTAGCTTTGCGGCCGCGCGATCCGTACATCCTGGCCGATGATCGTCAGTTCGATGAAGGCCTCGTTGCCGCCTTGCACTACCACGGGCTTGGCCCCGGCGGGATGGACCCAGCCGGCCTCCGACTCGCAGAAGCACAGGAATCCCTCCGTCTCGGTGCAAGCCCAGAGGAACGGCTGGAAGGCGTCTTCGTGCCGCTTGCCGTCCCAGGCGATTCGCCCCGTCTTGATCATGCCCATCTGCGTGCCGCCGCGCAGGTATTTCACCAGGTCGCCGCGGAGCGGAATGCGAAGCACCAGCTTCCGCACTTCGGAGCCTTCGGGGGCGGGTTTCAGGGTAACGGTGGCCACGGTCAGGCCATCGTACTCCATCCACATCGACCAGTCGGCCTCGACGCGCGCGGGGCCGAAGTTCGCCGCGCCGGCAAACTCGGCCCGGTATGCGTCCTGGCGGAGCGGTTTCGTACTCTCGGATGCCAGCACGCCGGTCCCGCTCGGGGTGGTCAGCGTCAGCGTAATGGGCCCGGCAAGGACGTTGCGCCCCTGGTTGACGGCCTCCTTGAGCAGCGGGCCGTCAAACGCATAATCGCGGCCCCAACACGAGACCTTGGCATCGCCTTCGTACTTCAGGGGCGTCCACGGATCGAGCACTTCTTGCGAAACGCCGACCTTGGTACCCACCCAAGGAAGCTCAGGAATTTTCAGATCCTTGATCATCTCCAGCGGGCGCGCCATCGCGGCGGACTTCAGCCGGAACGTCAGTTCGTAGCTGCCCGCCTCGTAGGCGCACGGGACCGTGAACGTGCGCGCAGGCCGGTCCAGCGGGAAGGACGCCTCGCTTTTGTCGGTCTTCGGCCCGGCCAGCGACACTTCGAGCGCGGCCTTGCCGGCGGTGATCAGGGGCAGCCACTCGGGATCCACGCTGGACAGGTCGGCAATCATTCCGAGCTTGCGGTTCACGGGGTCCGGCAGCCAGTCGACGGCGATCGGCTCCCTGGCCATGAACCGCAGGGAATAGGAAAGGAGAGACTGCTGGTCCGCCTTCATCGTCATCGACAGCAGGCCCTCTTTGATGTCGTTGAGACGCTCTCGGATTTGCAACTGGTCGGTGAATTCGGGCATCTTCTGGAACGCGACGCCGCTTTCCGATGTAACCGCGACATTCAGTCTGGCCGGGCCGCCGGCGGCGGCGGTCAGGTCGACGGTGCCGAGGTTCAGGGCCGGCGACAGATCCAGACGGGCCCCGCGCGTGCCGTCCGTAAAGACCAGCCGGCCGAATTTCTCGGGCTGGGCTAGGAAACCGCCTTGGATGTACGCCCAGCCGGTGTAGATGGGCGGGGCGGGCTTGGGCCGCGCCCAATCGCGGCAGAAATTGCCCAGCCAGGTTTCCCCGGCCCGCGGCGTGCCGACGCCGAGTTCCTCAAACGCAATGGCCGCTTCCAGCGTCCAATGATCGTCGGCCACGAAGGTCTTGACCGGGACCGCGCCGTTCCAATCGCTCCGGCCATGACGCGCGTCGAACACGGCCGCGGCTGAATTGAAGACCAACTGGAAGAAATTCCCGGGGGTCTTCGGCGACGGCGTCAGAAAGAGTTCGAAAGCGTCGTCTTGCCAGACGTTGCCGTCGCGCTCTCGGGCATCGCAGGCCAGCGGCCCGGGGGCCTTGTCCGAGCGGAAGCCGACGTAGAGGTTCTCCCGGTCGTAGCAGACCGACGCGGAGGCCCATTGCGAGTGCGGATACATCGTCGCAGCGTTGATCGGCAGCGGCACGCGCGAGGCCGTCGACCAGGCCGCTTCGTCGAGCCGGCCATCGACCGTCACGGCCGTGGAGGCCCTCGGCACGACCAGCATCGGCGGCGGGACCTCGCCGCCGACGTCGGCCATGTAGCGTTGGAGGATGCGATCTGCCGAGAGCGGACCGCGGTGGATCTCGAAGTCGTCGATCAGCGAGCGGTCTTTGCCGTTGTGGAAGGCGCCGTCTCCGAAATGGAAGATCGGGACGAGGCTGAACTTGACCTTTTCGAGCTTCGGGAAACGGATGCCTTCGATCGGTTTGCGCTCGCCGAGCCGGCCGTTGACGTAGATGGCCAGGTGGTTTTCGTCCCAGGTGACGTCGATCTTGTGCCACTTCCTGGAATCCCAGTCGGCCGTGCCATTGTACTGGTACAGTTTCGAGCCGGGGCGTCCGCCTCCGCCCTGGGACAGGACCACACGGGCCGCCCCGGGCGAGTTGGGGCTGTCGATGTAGAGCACCAACGGCACGTTCCCTTCGCTGCCGGAGACCTGGAAAAACTTCTTGAAGCGGCCCTCGGTGTCGCTCCAGTTGTGCGGCCTGGCCCAGAAGGAAATCGTGCCGGCCGAGAGGTCCAGGTTGCCCTTGACCTCGTAGGAACACTCTTCGCCGTCTCCGAGCAGCAGGGCCGTTTTCTTGTTGTATCCTTCCTTGGCCGTCAGGCCCAAGTCGCGGGTCAACGAGGACTTCGGATTGCCCTTGGAGAACTGGGCATTGGCCGTCAGGTCGTCGAACGTCACGCGAAACAGCAATTCAGGCTCCTGGGCCGGCGACCGCGAAGCGATCGGCAGGACCGTTGCCAGCAGGATCAGGAATCCGGTGAGCCGGGGTTGCGAAGGGCAAGGCATTGTGGTTGCTCAGGTTCGGTTCGGCAATGGCAGAGAGGCGGAGGGATGAGGGATGAGGCGCGCGGTATTGGTGGGCCGAGGAAGGCGTTGCGGCTGGCGTTGGAGGCGAGGACGGCGAGGTCGGGAGACCTGCGCCGAGCGCGGCGAGGACGGCGAGGTCGGGAGACCTGCGCCGAGCGCGTGGCGAGACTTGGGCCGAGCCAGGGTTGGGCGAGGGGCCGATCCGGGGGTTGTCCGGGTGTATGCGTCCCGGCCAACGCAACGGCCTTGCGTTGGTGTTGCATGAGTTACGGCGAGGCGCATCGTCGCAAGTGGTTGTGTGCGAATGGGTTGTAGAAGGATCGCTTGACGTAAGTTGATCCACTCTTTTGGTTGAAGTGTTGCATCGGTTGGGAGCGTGGGGCGTGGAGCGTGGGGCGTGGAGCGTGGGGCGTGGAGCGTGGGGCGTGGGGCGTGGAGCGTGGGGCGTGGAGCGTGG
>JABWBD010000096.1 GCA_013360685.1 Pirellulales bacterium | reverse complement strand
CAAGGGTCAAGGGCCAGAGAAGAGCGCGGGCTTGGGGGAGAAGTTCGCGGTTTTCCGGATTCTCTGCTTTGGGATATTGCCACCGAAGGCACGAGGGAATTCAGAATTCAAATTCGAAACGTCGAAATCCAAACCACCTTTCCGCCAGAATGGATCCGGGCGCGATGAGTCGGCAACGTATTGCGTCGGCGTTGCACAAGAGTTGAATGTCAGGCCCTGACCCCATGAGCCCACGCTCGTCCGTCACCCACTTGAGCCCGAACGCATGGTGGCCGCGGGTCTGCGTCTCCGCAGCGATTCGTCGCAGGCGGCTCAGGTGGGGCCCCTTACCGATGCGGCCGACCTCGCGAACCTGTCGGCGGGAGCGGTCGGCCGGGACCGCCCGCGCTGCGCTGGCCCGGCGGGGTATAATGGGAGGCAGCTCCTGTATGGTCCAACACAGCCCCACTGCCCGCTTGACATGACGGACGTCACGCAAATCCTCAACGCCATCGATCAGGGCGATTCCTCGGCGGCTGGACAACTCCTGCCGCTGGTCTACGAGGAACTCCGCAAGCTTGCCGCCGCCAAGCTCGCCCAGGAAAAGCCGGGCCAGACGCTCCAGGCCACCGCCCTGGTTCACGAGGCGTATGTGCGGCTGGTGGATGTCGAGAAGGCTCAGCGTTGGGACTCGCGCGGGCACTTCTTTGCCGCCGCCGCCGAGGCGATGCGAAGGATCCTGGTCGACAACGCGCGTCGCAAGCAGACGCGAAGACATGGAGGCGAGTTTGTCCGCCACACCTTGGAGGATTTGCCGGAGGTCGTGCCACAACTTGGCGACGATCTCTTAGCCCTGAATGAGGCCCTCGAAAAGCTCTCCCGCGAGGATCCGGTCAAGGCAGAATTGGTGAAATTACGTCATTTCGCTGGGCTTACGGTCGATCAAGCTGCTGAAGCCCTGAATGTTTCCCCAGCAACTGCGGATCGGTACTGGTCGTACGCCCGCGCTTGGCTGCACGCGGAGATCACCCGGAATCTCCCGCCGGGGGCAGCGGACAAGAAAACCGAAAATCCGTGAGGTCGTTGGGGCGGAATTCTCGCATTGAGATACGGGCCGACCGCTTGCCATGTGGGAGCCACGGGGATGAACGCAGATGATGTCTTTTGGGGGGCACTCGCCAAGAGCTCGCCCGCCGAGCGCGCCGCCTACTTGGATCAAGCCTGCGGAGACGACGCGGCATTGCGAAGCCGGGTCGAGGCGCTGCTTCAATCACACGAGTCGGCCGGTTCCTTTCTGGGAAAACCGGTAATCCAGGTTGCCGCTGAGAAACTGGCCGACAAGCCGTTGGACGATGCGACTGCGGTGGAGCACCGCCGGACAACTGGCTTGGATGAAACGTCTCTTGGCTTCCTGGAACCGGCGCAGAGGGCCGATTCCTTGGGCCGATTGGGGTATTACGAGGTTCTCGAAGTCATCGGCCACGGCGCGATGGGAATCGTGCTTCGCGCCTTTGACGAGAAGCTGCAGCGCGTCGTGGCCATCAAGGTCATGGCTCCCGGCTTGGCCACGACGTCTCCTCCCCGTAAACGCTTCTTGCGAGAGGCGCGTGCCGCGGCAGCCGTGCAGCACGAACATGTGGTAGTGATCCACGCGGTGGAGGAACGGCCGATCCCGTATTTGGTGATGGAGTACATCTCCGGAGAAACGCTGCAGCAACGGATGGACCGCGTCGGGCCGCTGGATGTCAAAGAGGTCTTGCGGATCGGTCGGCAAATCGCCTCCGGGCTGGCGGCGGCCCATCAACGCGGCCTAATCCACCGCGACGTCAAACCGAGCAACATCCTGATTGAGAAGGGAGTTCAAGAACGCGTCAAGATCACCGATTTCGGCCTCGCACGAGCCGTTGCCGACGCCAGCTTGACCCAGAGCGGCGTGATTGCGGGCACGCCGATGTACATGGCCCCGGAGCAGGCGGGCGGCGATTCGATGGACCACCGTGCCGACCTGTTCAGTCTGGGAAGCGTGCTTTACGCAATGTGCAGCGGCCGGCCTCCGTTCCGCGCCACGACGTCGATGGCGACGCTCCGTCGCGTGATCGAGGGCGAGCCCCGGCCGATCCGCGAGTTCATGCCTGAAGTGCCTCAATGGCTGTGCGACATCATCGCCAATCTGCACGCCAAGAAGCCGGAGGATCGCTGCCCATCCGCACAGGAATTGGCCGATCTGCTGGGCCGCTGCCTGACGAGCCTGGAACAAGGCAAACCGATTGTCCTTGAGCATGAGGCCCGTCCGCTTGAAGAATCCGATGGCGTGAAGACATGCTCAGCGGCGGCGATTCAGCCACGATTCCAGGGGGGGTTCCGCCTTGGCCGGCGTAGCGCGGCGATCGCCGCCGGCATCGTGCTGCTGATGCTCGGTACGTTGTCGTTCAGTGAGGCGACCGGCCTGACGCAATGGGCATCGACGGCGATCCGTATTGTCACCGGAGAGGGGACGCTGGTGATCGAGGTCGCCGATCCGAATGTAGAAGTCTCCCTCGACGGCGAAGAATTGAGCATCACCGGGGCCGGCCTGAAAGAGATCAAGTTGCGGCCCGGGCAATACCAGTTACGGGCGATCAAGGGCGGTCAGGCGGTGAAGCAGGAACTAGTGAACGTGACGCGGGGTGGTCGGCAGATCGTGCGTATCACCTGTGAGCCGGTGGACAAGGCCCTGCCGAGCCAAGAAGCCGAAAAGCGAGTTGAGTTTCCCGGAGCATTCGTCGTGCTGGGAGCCGACGGCGCGGAGATCGGTAAGTTCGACTCTCTGGCTAAGGCGGTGGAGGGAGGGGCCAGGGATGGTGACACGATCGAGATTCGCGGCAACGGACCGTATGCGACGAACCGGCTCACGGTTGACAAGCCGCTGACAATCCGCGCTGGCGCCGGGTTTCAGCCGGTGCTGCGGCAAGTGACTCCATCAGCAGAGGGTCCGCTGCTGTTTGCCGGGGCAGCGCTGGTGCTGGAGGGATTGACGCTCGAGAGCGAGCCGGGCTGGTTCCTGGGCACCAGGGAGCATGGTCCGACGGCGCTACTGATGGCAAATTGCCGCCTGCGGACATCGACGGTACCGGCGGAGTTGATCTGGCACCGCGCCCTGCACACCCAGATCCGCAATTGCGACCTCATCGGCGGGACCATCGCCGTCGATTGGAACTGCCGCACCGGCGGGAGTCATCTCATCGAGAATTCCGTGCTCGCAGCGGCGTTCGGGATTTCCTACGGGAATTGTGCAGCCACGGACGTGGACCTGCACGACGTCTCGGTGACGTTCCGGCGCAACACGGTGACTGGTCCGGCGCATGCCGGCCTGGCGATCGCGTTCGGAGCGATTCCGACGGTCGCTGAGGGCGATTCGTCGATTGCGCTGGACGTGGAGCGGAACGTGTTCGCAGGAGGCGGTTGCGTGGTTCACGCGGTCCACTTCGTCCCGCAGGACTGCGGTGAGACGACACGCGACATGGTGGCCGCCCTGAATCGGCTGGTGGCCTGGCACGCCCGCCAGAACCTCTGCGTCTCGCAGGCGCAATTCCTGAACATGCAGTTGGAAAACACAATCCAGGTGCCGCCGCCACCGCCTGACCAGCAGTTCCGGCGCGTGTTTGATCTGAAGGCTGCCGGTGCCGGCGAAATCGGCCAGACATTCTGGGGCCTGACCGAAGCCGGTGTCGATCGGGGAGACATTCGCTTTGCCGGTGGCGAACTGCGTGCGCGCAACGTGACCAATCGGCTGCGTCTGCCACTTGGCGATTTCCGCCTCCGCCCCGACAGCGCCGGTTATCAGGCCGGACCGGATGGCAAAGACCTGGGCGCCGACGTCGATCTGGTCGGCCCCGGCGCCGCGTATGAACGCTGGAAGGAGTTGCCGGAGTATGCGACCTGGCTGGAAGAAGTCGCGCGGCTCATGTCGACCAATGGAACCGCGCCCGCGGGTGGAAGCGAGACCGTCGCACCGAGCGAAACCGAGAAGGGCGCGACACCCGACGAGAACTGAAGAACGATCGACAACACAAGTCCGGCCGGTGAGCTCGTACGGCCAAGCACCGCTCACCGGCCGGGGGAGCCATCCATCCGGGGATACGGTCCGCGCCTCGGACGGACGTTCTGCGGACCATTGCGGACTAAGTCTCGATTCGGAGAGATCATCATGACCAGTCGAACCAGCGCATTCCAACGGGCCGGAATGCTACTCAGCATCGCACTCGTCCTGACCGTATCGGTCATTCACGTGGCGCGCGGTGCCAAGCCCGCACCGACGAGTCCGGCCTATACCATCATTCCCTTCTTGCCGCCGAATGTGGATTCGGTTTCCAGCCATCCGTTCGAGATTACCGAGGAGGGACAGGTGGTCGGTTTCATCGAACTGCCCTCCGGGGAAACGCTCGGCGTCCATCTCGATATGGCCACCGGCGCGTACACGCCGCTCGACGGCAGCAGCGGGGGCGCCTTCGGCATCAACCGTCACAACGAACTGGTTGGTTCGTATTGGGGCGCGGACAACCTGATCCACGCTGCTTATTGGGCGGCGCCGACCGCGCCGCGAGTCCCCTTGCCGCCGCTGCCGGGACACGACTCTGGCGAGGCCACCGACATCAACGACGACGGCGTCATCGTCGGTTATTCGCGAACCACCGGGACCACTGGCGGCCAGCGCGGCGTCATTTGGACCGTGGACTTCAATGAGGCCGGCGATCCGGTGGTTTACGGCGCGCTGGAAATGCCCCCGCTTGCCGGCCATGCGTTCACAGGCGCCGGGCGGATCAATGACCCGGACGGCTCGACGCTGCTCGTGTGTGGAATGTCGTCGTCGGACGACTTCCATGCGCGTCAGAGCGTCGTGTGGGCCGTGGAACTCACGGACACCGGACCGCTGGTCGGACCGGCCTACGGGCTGGGGAAGCTGAACCGTTTGCAACGATCGTATTCAACCGCGAACGGGATCAACGACTTCGGCGATGTGTGTGGCGGCTCGGATCTTCGGCCCGTTCTGAACCTGGCAGGCGGAACGATGCAGATGCTGCCGATCGTCAAGGACACGCAGGACGGCTGGGCGAACGACCTCAACAACCTCGGCGAGATCGTGGGGCAGTTGGACGTGTACCGCACGACGGGTTACATCGCGGGACCGGGCAATTTCCGGGCCCATCTGTGGCGTGACGGCAAGACGATCGATCTCAACACGCAGATTTCGTCGAAGAGCGGTTGGGGCCGCCTGTGGGGCGCTAGGACGATCAACGATGCCGGGATCATTGGCGGCTGGGGCCATTACGACGTCGAGCGCCGCGGCTTTCTGTTGATTCCGAATTCACCGTAGTCCGTACAACTGCGACGTCCGCGGAGTGTAGCAGATTCAATTCGAGGAGTTTGGACACTCGCACGCCATTTTTTCGGAAAATTCGGGGCTTCATTGTCAAAAACTTTTGACGACCCACTTAGCTTACCTGGCGATTCCCAAGTGAACGCTGAGAGGCAGCGAGAACGGAAGATTGGCCCCCTGAGCGTGTAGGACCAATGACACCACAGAAGGCCGGCGCCTGAAGGCCCGGGTGCACGGTCCGCGCGCCCGGAGCCTGACGCCCTTTACATTTTACCGCGCGGACCGCCACTCGACCAAGAGAGAATGAACCATGTTCAGAACAGTATCTCGCCGTGCCACTTCTCGCAAGTCTTGCGCGGCTCACCAGCGCGGCCGTCATCTTTGCTTCGAAACGTTGCAGGCCCGCAGAATGCTATCGCTAACCGCGGGTGACCTCGACCCGACCTTCGGCGACAACGGTTTGGTTCTGGATCAATTCCTGGGACCAGCCTTCGACCGCGCGCAGGCCGTCGCCATCCAAAGCAACGGCGACATCCTCGTCGCCGGTAACACCTCCGCCGGGGTTTCCTTCGGCCGCGGGTCCGATTTCGCCCTCACGCGCTACCACGCCGACGGCGCGCTCGACACCACTTTCGGCGTTGCGGGCCGCGTCACGACCGAATTTACCCCGAACGGAAACTACATGGCCGGCATAGTCATCCAAGCGGATGGCAAGATCGTCGTCGCGGGCTCGGGGTTCAACGGAGCGACGGGGGAAGACCTGCTCATCGCACGTTACAATGTCGACGGATCTCTGGACGGCAGCTTCGGCGACGGCGGGAAGATCATCGCCGACCGCAACGGCACAGATGACAGTCTGGGGGCCGTGGCGATCCAGGCCGATGGCAAGATCGTTGTCGGTGGCTATTCAGGGGTCACCGTCGGGGGCGTAACACGACCTGATTTTTTTCTGGCGCGTTACAACACCAACGGCACATTGGACGGCGCGTTTGGCAGCGGAGGTTTTGTCACCACTGACCTGAACGGGAGCACCGACGTTATCGGCGGCCTGGTGATCCAGCCAGATGGCAAGATTGTAGCAGCGGGCTACACCTATCGCTCCGGCACGTTCTATGATTTCGGCCTGGCGCGCTACAACACCGACGGCAGCCTGGACGGCACGTTCGGCGCCTCGGGCAAGGTGACGAAGGACCTAGGGGGCAATTACGACTTCGGTGACGATGTCGCCCTGCAAGCCGACGGCAAAATCGTTGTCGCCGGCATTTCCACCCAGCCGGCCACGGCCAGGGACTTCGCCGTCGTCCGTTTCAACGCCAATGGCAGCCTGGATGACGGCAGCGCAACCGACGCCACGGCGGGCGATGCCTTCGGTTCGGGCGGCGTCGCGCTAACCGATCTCGGCGGCTATGACGAAGGGCTGACGGACCTGGCGCTCCAGGCGGATGGCAAGATTGTCGTTGTGGGCTACCGTTCGATGGCGGGGGTGAACATCGACGTGGCGATGGTTCGGTACGACACGGATGGAAGCCTCGATACGACCCTTGACGGTGACGGTATTCTGCTCACCGACCTGGGGCTGTCCGAAGGCGCCGGAGGCGTGGCGATGCAGTCCGACGGCAAGATCGTGGTGAGCGGCTGGCTGACTGGGGCGGTTACGGGCAACGACTTTGCCGTGCTCCGCTACAACACGGATGGCAGCCTCGATGACGGCACTCCAAGTGATACAACACCGGGGGACGCCTTCGACACGGGCGGCATCGCGAGCACGAACTTTGACGGGCCCGTTCCCAGCTACGGAGACAGCGTCGTCCTCCAGCCCGACGGTAAGATCGTGGTGGCGGGCTACGTCGACAACCCCCTTCTGTCGTCCGGCGAACCGCATGTGATCCTCGAGCGCTACCTGAGCGACGGCACGCTCGACCCCTGCTTCGGCAGCGGCGGGCGCGTAGAGAGCGCATTCAGCGCCTATACCAGCGATATCGCACTGGCGAGCGACGGCAAAATCGTGGTCACGGGACACTTCAACGGTGCGGGTGGTGCCGATTTCGCCGCGGCGCGCTACAACAGCGATGGCACGCTCGACGCCGGCTTCGGAACCGACGGCATTGCGAGCACCGATCTGGGTGGATCGTTTGACGATGCTACGGCCGTCGTCGTGCAGGCCGACGGAAAAGTCATCGTGGGGGGCTATACCATCCAGCCTGGAGTAGCCAACCAGTTCGCCCTCGTCCGGTACAATGCGGATGGGACGCCGGATACCGACTTCGGCGCCGGCGGGATCGTCACGACGAGCTTTGGTCCTGGCTCGGCCACGATCCTGGGCATGGCCCTTGCCGCCGATGAGCGCATTGTCGTCGCGGGACAGTACGGGCTTCAGGCCATCACGGCGCGCTACAATACCAACGGAAGCCTCGACGACGGCGGGTTGAACGACGCCACGCCCGGCGACACCTTCGGAACGGCCGGGTCAGTGCTCATCGATTTTGCTGCGTCGTATAGCCAGACCGAAGCCGTGACGATTCAGCCCGACGGGAAGATCGTCGTCGCCGGTTTGAGAAATGTCTCTGGATACGATTTCGCGCTCGCGCGGCTCAACATTGACGGCAGCTTCGATAGCGGTTTTGGCGCGGGGGGCGTGGTTACGACCGATTTCGACGGTGCCCTCGACTATGCCCGGGATGTGGCTGTCGCCCCGGACGGAAAGATCGTGGCCGTCGGCACGACATGGTCTGGCGGGACGGACGATATCGCGATGGCGCGCTACAATCCGGACGGTAGCCTGGACACCACCTTTGGCACGGGCGGAAGGGTGGTCACTGACCTGCCCGGCTGGCACGATTATGCTGTAGGAGTAGTCGTCCAGCCGGACAGTAACATCGTGATCGCCGGTTATTCGTATGTGGCAGATTCGCGGATCCTCGTCGCACGCTACATCGGCGATCCGCCGCCCGAGGTGGTCAGTGTCGACGTCGGCACGGACCTGCGAAGCGTGATCGTGCAGCTCAACGATGACGACCTCGACGGTCCATCGGCGGCGAATTCGGCCAACTACCGGCTCGTCGCTTCCGGCGGTGACGGCAACGGCGATGGCAATCCCTTTAACGACGGGGACGAGGTTGTCGTGGGCATCGACACCGCCCGTTACGACGCCGCGAGCGACCAGATCAAGCTGCGCGTTTCCGACGTCCTGTTCGACGATTTGTTCTGGCTGCAAATCGACGGGGACGACTCAACAGTTGACGGTACGCCCGGCGTCACGGATCTTAGTGGCCACTATCTTGCCGGCGGCGACTTTTCGGCTCAATTGGACCTTAGCAGCCTGACGTTAATTGGAAACCTCCTCAGCAAGGTCGAAAGCCTGGGACTGTCGACCGGCAGTGAATCAACTTTGGCGTCGAAGCTCGAGGCCGTCGTGCGTCGACTGGACATGGACGTTGCCAAGAACTTTAGCGTCCTGGCGTTGATGGACGCATTCGCCAGTGGCGTGGAACGATTGTACTCGCGCGGCGAGATTAGTCAGTCGGATCATGACGAACTCCTCGACGACGCGGAATTGATCCGACTCGGGTTCTTCCTGCTCGATCAATAGACACGGTATCGTAACCGCGATCCAAGTACGGTTGCGAGAGGGGAGACGAGGATACAAACCCGGCCGGTGAGCCTGTAGCGCAACCACACCTCGCCGGCCGGCGCCTGAAGGCCCGGGCCCACGGTCCGCGCGCCCGGACGGCGTTTTCATTATACCGCGCGGACAGCCATCGGAAAAAGGAGAACGTGTCATGTGCAGATTCTGGAAACAAGGCGTCGCCCTCCTGGCCGTGGCCGCGGGCCTGTGGTGCTTGTCGCCGACACTGGCCAAGCCGCCGGGCGGGGGTGGTGGCAACTCGCCGTCGTACACCATCGTCAAACTAGACGACGCCAACGGTGCATACTCGGACGGTATTGCCTTGGGCATTAACAACCGCATCAATAACCTTACAGAGGTTGTGGGGTACGTGCACGACCCGGCGCTTGGAGGCGCGCTTCGCGCCGCCTGCTGGGAGCTTGCAACGTCCGGGGGGACCATTCGATCCACCCTGAGCATCTTGAACGGCATCCCGGACGTCGTCGAGCCGAGCGACGCCTATGCAGTCAATGACGCCGGGGAAATCGTCGGCCTGGGCTTCGAGCCCGGCGGCGAGGAGGGCCTTGCTTTGTACTGGTCGGGAGCGAACGCCATTCCGTTGCTCCTTCCTCCCCTTGCCGGAGACAATGAGAGCATTGCCCTGGCAATCAACATTGACGGCGTGATCTGCGGTCGTTCGAACATCCGAGGAGGCGTTCATCGGGCCGTGGTTTGGAGAATCAACCTGATCGGCGGAAGCCCCGTCGTATGGGGACCGGTCGCATTGCCGGACACGGGCGCCGGAAGCCGGGCGTATTCCATGAACGACAACGATAGTTTCGGGGTCGCGGCCGTCTCAGGCGTGGATGACGGGGCGGCGGTCGTCTGGAGCGTGCAATCGCTAGCCGACGGGTCGCTGACGGTCTCCCCGATCCCCATAATCTTCGATGATGGTGCCGAGGCAAACGGCATCAATGATGCCGATACCGCTTGCGGCTATCTGTATGGAACGACCGTTGAGGCCGTCGTCTGGACGGGTTCGTCGCGTCGCATCCTCAACCGCGCCAAGTTCGTCACGGAGGCGTATGCCAGCGACATCAACAACAACGGCGCCATCGTGGGCACGGGACACTACCGGCGAAATTTCGACGTGGGGGATCGGGCCGTCGTCTGGCCCAGCGCGACCAGTTCCATGATCCTGCTCGACAAGTTCCTCGTCTCCTCGCCGTTTACGACTCTGCTTCAAGCCGAAGCGGTGAACGACCAGGGGCAGATCGCCGGGTGGGGCTGGATGGGCGGCGTCGCACAGTACGGGGCATTCGTCGCGGTACCGAAGTAGTCGAGCAGTCCTGTGCCATTGTCCACGATTGCTCCGGTCCTGTACGACAGAAACCGGCAGCAATCGGTGCGGTGGAATCGCGTACTCTTCAGCCATGCACTCTGCTCCCTGCATGTTGCGGTGTGCCGTGTGCTACAACAACCTGCCGCAGGCGACGCGGTCCCTCGGCTTGCACAGTACGTTCCGTGGCGCTAGAATGCGATTGGGTGATCGGGAATCGCGGCAAAGCCTGAGACAGGCCAAAAGAGACTGAGCGGTAGGCTGACGACCGCCTGAAGTGATACACGGTCCGTGGCTGAATTCCGGAGGAGAGATTGAGCAATCCCGTGGAAATCGGCGTTACACGAGAGTTCCTTGTGGAGCAACTGGAACTGGCCGAAAGTCTGCGTGCGGGAGGAACTCACATGCTGGAACCCCAAGACTTGCCGGGCCGCTATGGGCGAGTCATCCGCGCGTTGGATCGTCTTCTCGGACTGGTCCAAGGAGGGGCTGTCGTGGCGGGGGGGTGGGCGGTCTGGCGACATGGCTACGTGGGTCGCGTGACCCAAGATGTGGACATCGTCGTGCCGGCTGCCGTTGTGGAAGAGCTTCTGCGAGTGGCCGCCGTAAGCGGCTTTGAAGTGCTGCCGAGACACGAAGGGACCTGGCCCAAACTCCACCACAAGGAATCCAATGTGGACGTGGATCTTCTCCCGGAAGGCGCTACGCCGGGAACGCCGTCGAGACTTGCTCCCACGGTAATTCCTCATCCTTCGCGACTAGGCGCGCAGGCTGGGGCCCTGAAGTATATCGAACTGGACGGCCTGGTGGAACTGAAACTGGCCGCCGGCCGGGCGCGCGATGAAAGCGACGTGGTGGAACTGATCCTCGCCAATCCGACTCGAATCGACGCCATTCGGCAGCATCTTGCCGCCGTCCACGAGCTTTACCTGGAGCGGTTCAACGATCTTGTGGCGAGGGCACAAGACCAAAGCGCCCGCTGAGCCGTGCCGAGGTCAGGGCCTCCCGGTGCAAGTCACGGTTGACCTGATCGTCGGGCGGGGGTCGTTGGGCCTGCAAAGCCCTCATTCCGAGTAATGGCAGAAAAATGAGTGGCTGGGAAATGAAGCCGCTGTCTACCGATGCTGCTCTTCCGGTGCCCGAAGCTTGACAAAACTCCGATAGAGCAGCAGGTCGTAGAGCACCTTGATCCCGCCGGCCAGGAGAAAGGGGAGGCTCGCCAAGGCTGCCGTGCCCACCAGAGCGGTCGCCAGCATCGGTGAAACCGACGCTCCGATGGATCGCGCGACCGAGGTGACCCCCGACGCGGCGGAACGCTCGTCAGGATCCACGACGGCCATTGTGTAAGACTGCCGGGTCGGCACATCCATCTGCGAGATGGAGAAACGAAGCAAGAGAACAGCCACGGCCAGCCAGGCGGTCGGCATCAGCGGGACGAGCATCAGCAGGAGGTTCGACGGGAGATGCGTGAAGACCATCGTGTTGATCAATCCGATCCGTTGAGCGAGCCAGCCGGCAGCTAGGGCCGAGACGCCTGCCAGGAGGTTTGCTCCCAGAAAGACGCCTCCCAATGCCGCGGGCTCCAATCCGAACTTGAGATGGAACCAGTAGGCAATGATGCTCTGGATCACGAACCCGCCGCCCAATGCATCCAGGGCAAAGAGCCCGGCGAGTCGAAAAACCACGCCACGAGAACGATGCAGGCCGATCTTCCCCGTCGTTGCCGCCTGGATTTCCCGGTCGACCTTGATCCGAGGTACCTCGACGTCCCGGGAGACGCATAGGAACCCGACGGCCAGCAGGGCGCCAAGGGCAGCGTAGGCGACGATGACCGGGCGGTAGGCATCCGCTCCGCACCGTCCCATTTCTTGAAACCACTGCGTCAACGCGCCGCCGCACAACGCTCCAAGCGCCGTGGCAAACGAACCGACAAGGTTGTACCACGCAAACACCCCCGTGCGGCGCTGGCCGGGAACAATCTGGGAAAGCGCGGCCTGCTCAATCGAGAGAAATGGGCCGACCTCGTTCCCGCTCGGGCTGATCACGCCAAAGGTTGCCGCCAGAAGCAGAACCAGGAAACCACGGCTGGAAGCGAAGAGCAGCCCGGCGAGAACCATGAGGACCGCACCGAGCAACAGCATCCTGCGCCGGCCAAGGCGATCCGCCGTCGTCGTGATCCAGAGAGAGATCACCGTGTCGCCGAGCAGAGTCAACGTTAACAAGAGACCAATCTCCGCATCGCTCAGGCCCAACTCGGCAAGATACAGCACCAGAATGACCGATAAGAGGCCGTAGGCGAAGAGGCGGGTGCAGCGGGTGGCGAAGAGAAGCCACCCATCCAGTGCGAGAGATCGCAGGGCAGAAGAACGAATAGGCACGAGACTCATGCGGCGTTTCCACCGAGGCGATGGCCGAACGGTTGATCCGCGGGGATCCGGAACTCCAATTCTAGCACGTTCGCCGCCTGCACCAAGCCGTGGCCGTCGGTTTGTTCCCTCGAACTCGCGGGCGGGACGAGCCGATTGGTCCGCAAAGGGAATTCCGGTCCGGCAGCCGCGGCTCCGCGCGTCTCTTGCGTAGGCACTGCGGCTGTGGTAAATGGTTTAGCTTTGAAGAACCTCAGGAATAGGAAGGTGCCCGGTGGGCCGTCGTTTGTTTGCAGCAAGCGTCTTCGTCGTAGTCGCGGCGGGTTGCGCGTCTCCGCTTCTTGCCGAAGAGCGGCCCGCGGTGGGGAACTGGAGGTTGGATGGCGATCTGGTAGACCGTTCGGGGCGAGGGAACGATGCGTTCGGGGCAGCGGCGTTCACGACCGGGCACGGCGGGCAGCGCCTGCGGTGCGGCAAGGGCGCGGTGGTTGTGCCGGACAGCCCGGAGCTACGGCCGGCGCCGGGATTGCAGATTGAGTGCGGGGCCAGACTGGATGCGATCGGCACGAGTTGGCAGCCGCTTCTGATCAAGGACCGCGGATATCAACTTCGCGTGGAGACCGTGACCATCCGGTTCCAGAACCACACACCGGTGACCGAGATGCGGCTGAGGTTCACGACCGAGGCGGATGCCGTTTGGGACGATGCGAAGAGCAAGGTCTTCAGCGTGGTTGCGAACGATAACGGTTGCCGGACGTGCGGTGTGGATATGTCGGCGGCACCGGCGTGGAAGGGCCGACTGCGGCTGTTGCGGTTCGATCTGGCGATGGGGAAGACACTGACCGGGACGTGCCGGTTTGACTACGTCTGGATCACTCGGCCGCCGGAGTGAAACGGTTGGCAATTTCGCATGCAGCAAGGGGATCGATACGTTTCCCAAGAGAATCCAACAAGCGGTCGCTCGAACCACTGCGCAACTGCTCGATCCAGAGGCGTTGACGGCCACCTTGGACCGTCTGATGGCCGACGGCGTCCTCTCCAAAGAGCATGCCGAAGCCTTGCGCGCGAGCCTGTCGCGTCGGATCGAGGCCTCGCACTACGTCCTGGGCCACCTCGGGGCGCATCTTGCCATCACGGCGGTTTTCGCGTTCGACGTGCTGCCGATCCCGCTGGGCACCGCCAGCCGGGTTGCGTGGGTGGTGGGCAATCGGCTGGTGGAATCCGTGCGCGGCCATCGAGATCGCGCCGGGGTGCATTCGTTTGCCGTCCTGCTGCTTGCTGCCATTCCCTGGCTCGGCTGCGTGGCCTATCTCCTGCCCCTTCGCCGCCAAAGCGCCGAGCTGACCTTTGTCTTAGCCAACCGCGTCTGGCTGAGCCGCAAGGGCTGCACCTACGAGCAGTTCGTGGCACGTGCGCGTTTCCCGGTCCGTCGCATCGCGCGCTGGCTGGTGCCCGTTCCGGATCCGCGGTGATCCTGGTTGGGAACGCCAAGGGGGTCCTAAGGTCATTTGCCTGCCGACGCTGCCGGAACTTCGTCGCGAGCCTCGGTTTCCCCAGCCGAACGCCCCTGGCCGCCGGGCTGTCGGCCAAAAGCTTCTTGAGGGCGGCAATGGTGGTCGCAAACGGGTGATCGTGCGCAAGGTTCTTCAACTCGCGAGGATCTGCCTGAAGGTGCCCAATGTTGATCAGATCCATGTTCCGTACTGCTGACGAGCGAGCCGTACTCGGGCTCGATTCGACCGGTTTTCACGGTTTTGGATTTCGCCGATGAGTGGACCACGGCCGACCTCCTCGGATGTTCAGGGCACCAGTTCGACGAGCTTCCCGCCCTCGCGGGCCGAACGCAGACAGCCATCCAGAACAAGCTGCGTCTTCAGGGCAATCTCGCCCCAATACGGGTCCGGCTTGCCCCCAAGCACAAGGCCGGCAAACGTGCGAAACATGTTCGTCTCCTGGGCCGTGGCGGCGGCGTTGCTGTACTCGTGGACGGCGAAGCGGCGCGTGTGGTCCTCCATGTTGAAATCGCAGCCGGAAATGTTGAAGATCGGGTTCGACACGTCAAAGGCCAGTTCGGCGCCGTAGTGGGGGAGCACAAAGTCGGATACATGGAGATAGCCGCTGGTGCCGCTGAGGTTGGCCCATTGCTGGATCCCGGTGATAAACGAGCAGTAACATCCCGCCGAAACGCCGCCAGGGAAAAACAACTCGGCGGAAAAGTCGATCGGGACGGGCGAAGGGCTGTCCGGCCGGCCGCGCTCGGCCAGCATGTGGCCGCAGACGCTCTGGGGCAACAGTTCGTTCATCGCCCAAAGCGTGAAGCGGATGTTGTACCATCCGAGGTCGCCGAGGCAGCCGAGAGGCTCCAGCCGGCTGTTCATGCGGATATCGGTCTGGAAAAACTCTTCCGGGGCGCCAAAGGTGAACTGGGAGACAATCCGCTTGATCCGGCCGATGCTCCGGCCGTCGTCGAGGACCTCGCGGATGCGGTCCAGGCGCCGGCTGTGCATGAACATCACGCCGTCCATGAACTGAACATTGTTGCGGCGGCAGGCGTCGAGGATCTCGCGGACATCATCCGCCGCGGCCCCGGCCGGCTTCTCGGAGAGCACGTGCTTGCCGGCCTCGGCCGCCCGGATCGCCCACTCCTTGCGGACCGCCGTGGGCAAGGGAATGTAGACGGCATCGACCTCGTCGCTGGCCAGCAGTTCTTCGTAACGGCCCACGGCGCGGGGCGGGGGATCGAATGCAACGTGGGCCTGGCACTGGTCGATGAACTGGCGGCACCTGGCGAGGTCTCGGCTGGCAACGGCGGTGAGGGTGCAGTTCTCGGCGAGGCGGATCGCCTGCCAGTTCTTGCGCGCGATATGCGCCGCGCCGAGGATGCCCCAGCGGCAGATCGGGGTGGTCATGCTGTCGTTTCCTGATTCGTTGGATCGAGTGGTGCGTTCGGCTAGCGCGTGGCCGAAAACGGCTGGTACGGCATCCGCTCCGCCGCGTCCGGCAGAAGGTCCATGCCAAGGCCCGGGGCGGTGGGGATCCGGACCACGCCGTCTTGTGGCCGGAGAGGGTCGGCGACCATCTTGGCGTGGAGATCGAGGTCCTCCGGCGAGCCGATGGTCTCCAGCATATACGCATTGGGGATGGCCGCCAACAGGTGCACCGCCATCGCCGTGGCGATGGGGCCGTTGGGATTGTGGGGACAGATGGGCACGTAGTACGACTCCGCCATGGCCGCGATTTTCTTGGCCGCCGTGATTCCGCCGCAGTTGGCCACGTCGGGCTGAAGGATCGAGAGGCTGCGAGTCTCCAGAAAGGGACGAACGGCGTACATGGTCGCCAGCCGCTCCCCCGAAGCGATCGGGGTCGTACTGCGAGCGGTCACCTCGCGAAGGGCCTGCGGGTCTTCCGGGGGTACCGGCTCTTCGATAAACAGAAGATGGTAGGGCTCCAGGGCTTGGCAGAGGCGGATTGCGGCAGACGGGCTAAGCCGGCCGTGGCAATCGACGGCGATCTCGAACTCCGGCCCCACGGCCTCGCGGCCCGCGGCAAAGAACTCGGCGATCCGCGCGAACGTGGCCGTGCTGAACCATTCGGTTTCTTTGAGCGACGGCCCGAGGCGGCCTTGCGAACCGGAATAGCCGGCCGCCTTGCCCGGCCCGGCGGCCTGGCCGTAGAAGACCGGCAAGGTTGTCTTCGCGGCCCGGTGGCCCCACGATCGGCACCGCTTCAGATGCGCGGCGAACTCCTGGGGCGATTCACCGGCCGGGCAGTGGCAATAGACGGGGATCTCTTCGCGGGTCGGGCCGCCCAAGAGGCGCCAGACCGGCACTCCCAGTGACTTGCCCAAAAGGTCCCAGAGCGCGGCGTCGACCGTGCTGATGGCCGTTGCGTGCAGCGGTCCGCCGACCCAGAAACTGTCGCGGTACATCTTTTCGTGATGGTCCTCGATCCGCAGCGGATCCTTGCCGACGAGGTAGCGGCCGAGTTCCTCGATGTTCTGCGCGACGGTCTTGGACCGCCGCTTGAGGACCGTCTCGCCGATGCCGACGAGCCCTTCGTCGGTATGGACCTGGACGACAATCGTGTTGCGAAAGCCGAGGCCGATCAGCGAGGTGGTGAGATGGGTGATCTTCATGGGTGGCAAAGAAGGGATTCGTGGGCGAGTGCGAATGTGGGAGAGCGGCTTGGAGGGAAACGGAATGAACTGCGTTTTACGTGGGCGGCGCGAGCCAACCGGCGGCGGCGAGACGCCGCCGGAGCTCTTCTTTCTGTTGGGGCGCGAGCGGGGAGAACGGCAGACGCGAGAAGCCGCCGTGGAGGCCCCAGATTTCAAGGATCGCGCGATAGATCGGGATGTCCATGGCCGGCCCAAGTTGCTGATGGGTATACAGATGCACGATCGGGAGGATTCGCTTCCAGAGCGCGAACGCCTTGTCGATGTCTTTCTCGACCGCGAGCGCGCGGACCATCGCGCGGGCGACCGGCGCAGCGACATTCAAGATGCCGCTGACCCATCCATGCGCCCCGGCCGCCAGCGCTTCGTAGGCCGCGAGAAAACTGCCACAAAATATCCCCATCCGATCGCCGACCAGGTAGGAAAGTTCATGGATCGGGATCACCGATTCCATGGTGCTCTTGATCATCTGGACGGTGCCTTCTTCGACCAGATCGGCGACCTGCTGCGGGCTGAAACCGGCGCAGGCCGTATTGCCCGGGTTGTTGTAGAGCATGATCGGCAGGGCCGTGTGGCGGCGGAGCGTGCGATAGTGCTCGGCGACCGAGGAGATCGGCGGACGGCTGTAATAGGGCAGGATCACGATCAGGGCATCGACTCCCGCGGCTTCCGCTTTCTGCGACGTCTCGATCGTCCATTTCGTTGCCGCGTGGCCGGTGCCGGCGACAATCGGCACCCGGCCGCCGGCGACATCCACGGCCAGCCGGAAGAGCTCCTGGCGCTCCTCCATCGAGAGACTGATGAACTCGCCGCTGGTGCCGGCGATGACCAGGCCATCGACCTCCTGGTCGATGAGCCACTGCCAATGCCGCCGGGTCGCCGCCAGGTCGAGTTCGCCCTCGGCGTCGAAGAACGTCATTGCCGCGGGAAAAACGCCGCGGAAGCGGGTGAGATCGAAGTCTGTCATTGGTTCTGCCGACGGGCAACCTCCCGCAGGATCTCCAGCGCCCGGTCGACGTCCTTCTCGTCAACGTCCAGGTGCGTGACCGCGCGGATCGTCGTCGGGGCGGTGGCAAGCATGAGCAAGCCTCGCTCCTTGAGCTTTGCGGCAAAGTCCGCCGCGGCGCCCCATACGGGATCGACCCGGAAGAACACGAGGTTTGTATCGACCTGAGCGGGATCGAGTTCGAGTTCATCGATCTTGCGGATCCCGTCGGCAAGGCGCTGGGCGTTGGCGTGGTCGTCGGCCAGTCGTTGGACGTGGTGCTCCAAGGCAAATAGCGCCGCCGCGGCGATTACTCCGGCCTGCCGCATGCCGCCGCCCAGGACCTTGCGATGCCGCAGGGCCTCGGCGATGAGGTCGCGCGGGCCGGCCAGCGCGGAGCCGACCGGGGCGCCGAGGCCTTTACTGAAACAAACGCTCACGGTGTCGAAGTGCTTCGCCCACCGTGCGGCTTCAATGCCGGTGGCCACGGCCGCGTTGAACAAACGGGCCCCGTCCAGGTGCGTGGCAAGCCCGTTCTCATGGCCCCAGCGGCAGATGGCCTTGACAACCTCGTACGGCTGGATCCGCCCGCCGCCCCGGTTGTGCGTATTCTCGATCGTCACCAGCCGGGTGCGGACATAATGGGGATCGGCGGGCCGGATCAGTCCATCGAGCTGCTCGACTTCCATCACGCCGCCGCGGCCGTTGACCGTCCGGACGGCCACGCCGCTGAGCTGGGCGTAGCCGGCTTGCTCGTAGTTGTAGATATGGCAACCGGCATCGCAGATCATTTCGTCGCCCGGCTTGCAGTGCAGGCGGACGCCAATCAGGTTCGACATGGTGCCGGAAGGCACGTAGATGGCGGCCTCTTTGCCCAGCATCTCGGCGATCCGGCGTTGGAGCCGCTCGGCGCTGGGGTCGTCGCCAAAAACGTCGTCGCCGACTTCGGCCTCGGCCATGGCGCGGCGCATGCCGGGCGTGGGGCGGGTAACGGTGTCGCTGCGGAAATCGAGGTATTCGCGGGCCATCCAGGGGCCTCCTGCAGAAGGCAAAATGTCGAGATTCCATGGTCTCATTATCGCGGCCGGGCAGCCGGTCCGCAACAGTGGGCGTGTGCGGCAGGTCTTGGCTGGTCATTGGCTATTTGCAGGCGAGTCGGGCAAGGTCGGGAAACCTGTGCCGAGCGCGCCGTCGATCGCATCACGCGAACGCGCAATGGCGCGAAGGGATTGCCCGGAAGGACTGCGAGAAGTGGCGGCCGGGGGTAGCAGGGAGGTGCTCGTGCGGGGCTGTTGGCGGGAACACTTCACCGGCCACGCGAACGCTCTGTGGCAGCGGGCAAGACCGCAGCGGATTGAGCAGCCGAAGCGGTGAGACTTCGGGCCTTCTGCCGTTGATGTCGGAACACTCACGAGTTCGGCCACCTGCTGTCGAAGTCGGAACACTCACGAGTTCGGTGGGACCTTCTGCCACGAGCACTTCCCACACGCCCACGGGCCGGTGGTTTGCTTGCCGCGGCGGTTGGACACTGGTAGACTCTTGGGGTGGCCTTCGGCTGCAACGAAAGGAAAGAGGATTAAGAGTAAGATCAAGATTAAGAGTAGGAGTAGGATTAAGAACTCGCGCGCTGCGTGCAAATCCTAATCCTTTGCGTAGCCGAAGGCTGTCAGGCAACGATCGGCCGTTTACGGAGAGAAACGCTCATGCCCCGAGGAAGACGCTGGGTCCCGTCCGAGGAGAGCGACGAACTGGTCTTTGCCGTCTGCGAGCGGTTTCTTCAGCAGCTCGCGGAACAAGACGGCGACAGCGAGGACACCAAGAAACGAGGAGCGGCGGCGGTCGTTGCCCAGTGGGCCCAGAAGGAGTTCGACCGGGAGGATCTCACGCGCCAGCGGATTTATCCGCTGGTCTGGCAGGGAGTCCGGAGGAAATTCCTCTTCTTGCAGCCGCCCCGCAAGGAACTTCTGGCCCGCCAACTTGCCGAGCATTTCCAGGTGAGGCGATATGCCGACGACAAGCAAGTGCTGCAGGTCGTCGACGTGCGGGGGCCGGGGGCCGCGCAGCACGTCGCCGCGGCCGGCGCCGACCTGGTCCTCTCGCTGATCGAACGCCTGGGAGCCGCACGAAAGGGGCCGGTCCACATCGGCCTGGGCGCGGGGTACTCGGCCATGCTCGTGGCCAAGCGCCTGGCGCATCGGTATTCGGACAAGAGTCACCCGAAGCTCGTGCTCCACGCGCTCTCCGCGGGCGGCTTCCGGGTGGATCAGCCTCACAAAGCACCAATCACGTACTTCAGCTATTTCGACGACGCGCTGACGCCGGTGGATTGCGTCGCCCTCTACGCCGAGACCGTGGTGGCCAACCGCGATTACGAGCGGGTGAAGCAGGGGCCGGGCGTGCACAAGTCGTTCGAGCGGGCCGAGCAGATCGACATCGTGATCACCTCGTTGGCCTCCGAAGAGGACGAGCACGGCATGCTCGGACAATTCCTGGAGAACCTGATCGAAGAGGGCGAACTGGAGCCGGACGCGCTGGACCGGATGCGCCGCGCGGGCTGGATCGGCGACGTCCAGTTCCGGCCCTATTCGTCCACGGGGCCGATCACCGAGGAATGCCCGGTCCGCGCGGTGACCCTCTTCGAGATCTCGGATCTGGTGGAGCGGGCTCGGCGGGACGACAAGTATGTGGTGCTGCTGGCCGGCACCTGCGGCGAGTGCGGACGGACCAAGACCAAAGCGCTCGTTCCCTTACTGACGCAACCGGACTTGCGGCTTTGGACCCACCTGATCACCGACCTGCAGACCGCCAGCGAACTGCTGGCCGGGGCGTAAGGCGGAATGCCGGGCAGAGCGACAAAGACGATCATTCATCCTCCACCCATGCTCGTACCCTTTGTATAATCTCCGCACGAGCCGCGGCGGGCGTACTGTAATCAACCGGCCGCTTTCTATCGAGCAATTCCGCCGCGGTATTGGCCGCATGATCGGCAATCGAGAGCAGTTCGTGGCGAGGCTTGGTGGTGTCGTCCAACAACGGCAGGAGCTTCTTCACCGATGAGCGGTCTCCGGAGCGGGCGATCCTTTCCAGCGCTCTCCGGCGCGTTGTGAAGGCCAGCGATCGGTCGGAGGCAACCTGCACCAGGAATTCAGCTTGGCGTGGTTCATCCCCTTCCATTTGCGCCAATGACTCGACGGCAGCCAGGCCGCGCGGTCCGCGAAGCATCTCGTTCAGTGCCTCTCGGGCAAGCTGAATCGCTTCGGCATGATCGGGTTTCTTGGGGTCCAGCACCGCGCAAATCTCGCCTATTGCCCTGGCAGCTTCGTCGCACAGCTTCTGGTCCTCGAAACGGCCGGGAGACTCGTCTTGGAGAAGCGGCAAGAGCTTCTTTACATAGTGCGGCTCACGGGCATGCAGCAGCAGCGAGACGCACGTCCAACGGGTCTCGCGGGATGCCGTACCGTCTAACGCCACCGCGAGTGCCTCGCGCAGGGCCGCTTCAGGGTCGATTTCCAACAAGGCATCCAGAGCCTCGCCACCATTGGGGCCGCGGACTGGGATCTTGGAGCGCCAGGCCAACGGCGGCGAACGTCGCTAAATCGCGATCCACGCGGTCCGGCTGATCTCTACGAACTGCCACCAGCTTGTACAATCGCTCGGAGAATCGCCGAAGGAACTGGGCCTGAGTCAGCTCCACCTGTCGCACCCCATCCTCCAGCAAGACGTGGTACGTGTGCCATAGGCTGTCGACAGTGATGAAGCTCGGCAGGGGGTCGCCGGTCTCGAGCGACAGGTACGGCTCGAAGATCTGCCGGAAGGGCTGATCGGTTACCACAAAACCTTGCCTGGATAGCATCGCCCGTGCGCGGTCGGACCCGACGAATCCGTCGATGTGCCGCACTTGCTCGAGGTTGTATGGTGGAGAAACCGGTTGGGCGATCTCGCCCGCATCTGCAGCGGTTATCCAAGTGGTCAACAGTGCTGCAAGGCACACACATGTCGTTCGAGTATCGCTCAGGACACGTCCACCGCTGGAAACGTTGGAAGGATTTGCGAGTTCTTCCAGATATGTACGCGAGAGGACCAGGTGTCCGACGTGGCGATCTTTGCCTTCCGCTAGTCTGACGGATGGCTTTTTTAGGATCAAGGGGTTGTTCATTCAGATCGAGGACAGCGCAGTGGTAGGGGCGTTTACGCCCCTTGTTCCGCCGCAGGCGGTGGAGGCCCGTGCTTCAGCACGGGTTTGTCCGACCGTCCCCCCGCCCATTTTTTGTCGCCGCCAGCCGCCCCGGCCACCGCCGCCTCTGGCGGCGGTGGCCGGGGCGGCTGGC
>JABWBD010000095.1 GCA_013360685.1 Pirellulales bacterium | reverse complement strand
AATGCCGCCGAAATCCGACTCTTTGGAGCTTGGGCCTTAAACCTTGCTTCAGCCTTCAGCCTTCGACCTTAAGTCTTCGCCGCGGCCTTTCCCACTGTCCATTGCCCCGCCGTCCCTGGTAAAACTTCGGCTGATCAATCTTTCCTTGCTCGCGAGAATCCGTCATGGCCCAAAAAGCATCCGCTCGTCACATCCTCGTCAAGACGCTTGCCGAGTGCGAAGACCTCAAGAAGCAAATCGAAGGCGGGGCGAGCTTCGCCGAGTTGGCGAAGCAGCATTCGCAATGCCCCAGCGGCCGCTCCGGCGGCGATCTCGGTTCGTTCGGACCCGGCCGAATGGTGGCCGAGTTCGACCAGGTAGTGTTCAGCGCGCCCGTCAATACGGTTCAGGGACCGGTGAAGACGCAGTTTGGATACCACTTGTTGGAAGTGACGAGCCGGACGGACTGACGCCCGAGGGAAGGTTCAAGTCTCAAGCCTCAAGGTTCAATTAAGGTTCAAGGCCGAAAGTGTAATGCCGCGCAAGCGGCATTGGCACGAGCACTTGCACCTAATACTTTGAGCCTTATTTGAACCTTGAAACTTGATACGTGAACCTGCTCCGTGTTTCGCTCAATTTCTTGCACTCGTCTTCGCCTCGCCGATGTTCAAACGCATCCTCATCGCCAACCGGGGTGAAATCGCGCTGCGGATCATTCGCGCCTGCCGCGAGCTTGGCGTCGAGACGGTCGTCGTCTACAGCGAGGCCGATCGCGGCGCGGCCTATCTCAAGATGGCCAACGAGGCCTATTGCGTCGGCCCGGCGAAGGCGAGCGAGAGCTATTTGAAAATCGACCGCGTGATCAGCGCGGCGGAGATCGGCAACGTCCAGGCGATCCACCCGGGCTACGGTTTCCTGGCCGAAAACGCCCATTTCGCCGAGATCTGCCGAAGCTGCCAGATCGAGTTCATCGGCCCCAGCCATGAGGCGATGGCCCTGGTCGGCGACAAGAACGCGGCCCGCCGCCTGGCCAAAGAGGTCGGCGTGCCCACCGTCCCCGGCAGCGATGGCCTGGTCCAGGAGGAATCCGAGGCGCTGGCCATCGCCCATCGCATCGGCTTCCCGGTGCTCATCAAGGCAGCGGCGGGCGGAGGCGGGCGCGGCATGCGCGTGGCGTTGAACGACCTGGCGCTGAAATCGGCCATCCAGCAGGCCCAGGCCGAAGCGGCCGCCGCCTTCGGCAACGGCGAGGTCTACATCGAGAAGTACGTCGAGCACCCCCGGCACGTGGAGGTCCAGATCCTCGGCGATTTGCACGGCAACGTGGTCCATCTGTGGGAACGCGACTGCACCATGCAGCGCCGCCACCAGAAACTGATCGAGGAGAGCCCCGCGCCGAATCTCGACGAGAACGTGCGGCGATCCATCTGCGAGTCGGCGGTCCGACTGGTCAAGGCGGCCAACTACTCGAACGCCGGCACCGTTGAGTTCATCGTGGACCGCCAGGGGAATTTCTACTTCATCGAGGTCAACGCCCGCATCCAGGTCGAACACCCCGTCACGGAACTGGTGACGGGCATCGACCTGATCAAGATGCAGTTCCGCGTCGCCTCCGGCGAACCGCTGCCCTTCCGGCAGCAAGACATCCTCACGCGCGGAGCGGCCATCGAATGCCGCATCAATGCCGAGGATCCGACGAAGAATTTCCGCCCTTCCCCGGGCAAGATCCAGCGGATGATCGTGCCGGGCGGATACGGGGTCCGCTGGGACTCACACGCCCACGCCGGCTACGAAGTCTCGCCTTTCTACGACTCGATGATCGGCAAACTACTGGTCCATCAGCCGACGCGTGAAGAGGCGATTGCCTGCATGCGGCGGGCCCTCTTGGAACTGAGCATCGACGGCGTGTCCACGACGGTCCCCCGCCATCTGGAAATCCTCAATCATTCCGCCTTCACCGAAGCCGGCGTGGACACCACCTTCATCGAACGCACCTGGCCCAGCTAACGATTTTGGATTTTGGATTTTGGATTGTCCAAAAGTCTAGAATCCAAGCAGGAAGCGACATCTCCCATCGAAAATCCAAAATCTAAAATCCAAAATTGGAGCGTTCCATGCCTACCCCGCTCTCCAGCCCCCCGAGGCCCAAGACCGACCTTCGCCGTGTGGCCATTCTGTTTTCCGGCGGCCCCGCGCCGGCGGCCAACGCGGTCATCGCCAGCGCGGCCAGTTGCTTCTCCAAGGTCGGCATCGAAGTGCTCGGCATTCGCAACGGTTATTCGCAATTGATGGAATACAAGCCGCCGAGCAGGCTCGAGGAGGGAGTGGCCTATGCGATCCTCGACCACAGGGATTTGGAAGGCGCTCGGACCAGTTCGGGCATTATGATCGGCACGGCGCGGGCCAATCCCGGCAAGCTGTGCAAGGAACCGAAAGACCTCGACGATCCCAAGAAAACCGCCCCGCTGCAAACGACCTACGACGCCCTGCGGTCGCTGGAAGTCGATGCTTTGATCTCCATCGGCGGCGACGATACCCTCACGACCGCTGCCAAGTTCAAACTCTTCCAGGACCGGATGCCCGCGGACAAGAAGCGGATCCGCGTGGTCCACCTCCCCAAGACCATCGACAACGACTACCAGGGCATCGACTTCACGTTCGGCTACTTCTCGGCGGTCGAGATGCTGGCCACACAGTGCCGCAACCTGCTGGCCGACGCCGTCGCCGCGCGGGCCTATTTCATCGCCCAGGTGATGGGCCGCAAGGCGGGTTGGCTGGCCTACGGGGCGGCGATCGCGGGCGAGGCCAACCTCGTGATCGGCCTGGAAGATATCCCGAAAGAGTGGTGGTACCAGGAAATCACGGTCAGTCCCAAGACGGGCAAACAGGTCATCGACGAGAAGACCGGCAAACCGCAGCAGCGCGACGTCTTCAAGGTCGACGCCGTGGTCAGCCGCATCGTCGACATGATGGAGGTGCGGCACCGGGAAGGCAAGCCGTACGGCGTGATCGTGATGGCCGAGGGGCTGGGAGAGTACCTGCCCTTGGACGTCATTCACACGTGCGTCTCGGAAGAAGAATATCGCTCCTTGGAACCCGACGAGTTCGGCCACTTCCCTGTTTCGCAACTGAAGTTCAGCAGCCGGTTCGGCCGGCTGGCGAGCGAGGAGTTCCAGCGCCGGACCGGCAAGAAGGCGAAGGTCAACGGCGTGCAGTTCGGCTACGAGGTCCGCTGCCACCGGCCCACCGCGTTCGACGTCGCCCTGGGGAGCCAGTTGGGCGTCGGCGCCTACCGCGCGTTGGCCGAGGAAGGGAAGAACGGCGTGATGGTCTCCGTCAGCGGCCAGCTCGCCCTGCTCTACGCTCCCTTCGAGAAGCTGATTAATTACGACATCCTCCGCGCCAACGACCGTCCGATCTCTCCCGGCGAGGACTTCCACCTCCTGGCCCGCTACCTCGAGCCGCGCGTGGAGGAAAAGGGGTAAGGCCCAGCGGACAACGCCTTACCATCGGACCGGACCATCGTTCCCACGCTTCCGCGTGGGAACGCACGGGTCCGACGCTTCGCGTCTCTTCCTCGTTCTCACAGTGACCGTGACTGATACGCCCTCGGCCGGCAGCGACGATCAACGGCCTGAGACTCCGTCCTGCTCCCGGCCCCTGGAGTTTGCCTTTCGGCGGGAGGCGGGATATTCTGGTACGTTGGATCGTTGACCCCGAGAACGAGGAGCCAGATCGTGAGAACGATCATTACCGTAGCCGTAGGAGTCGCCATGTCGATCATTGGCCTTGGGCCGGCCGCAGGAGAGGATATGCGAGAACAAGTCGAGCAACTGGTAGAAAAGGTCACGCCGGACGTGGTCGCGTGGCGGCGGGATTTTCATACGCATCCGGAACTGTCCAACCGGGAGGAGCGGACCTCTCGGATCGTGGCCGAGCAGTTGCAGGCCATGGGGGCGGACGAGGTGAGGACCGGGGTGGCTCGCCACGGAGTCGTCGCCCTGGTCCGCGGCAAGAAACCGGGGCCGACCGTGGCCCTGCGCGCCGACATGGATGCCCTGCCGATCCAGGAGGAGACCGGACTGCCGTTCGCTTCACAGAACGCGCGCGTGATGCACGCCTGCGGCCACGATGCCCACACGGCGGTCCTTCTCGGGACAGCCAAGGTTCTGGTCGAATTGCGCGACCGGATGCGGGGCTCCGTGAAACTGCTTTTCCAGCCCGCGGAAGAAGGGCCGCCGGCGGGCGAAGAGGGCGGGGCCAGGCTGATGATCAAGGACGGAGCGCTGGACAATCCGCCGGTGACGGCGATCTTCGGGTTGCACATCAATCCGGAACTGGAAACGGGCAAGATCTCGTACCGGGCGGGCGGGATGATGGCGGCCGTGGACCGGATCCGAATGGTCGTGACCGGAAAGCAGTCGCACGGCGGAATGCCGTGGCAGGGGGTCGACCCGGTCGTCGCTTCCGCGCATATCATCACGGCGCTCCAGGCGATTCCGTCGCGTCACATCGACGCCCGGCAGCCGGTCGTGGTCTCGATCGGCGTGGTGCGCGCGGAAGGCGCGTGGAACATCATCCCGGAGCAGGTCGAACTGCTCGGCACCGTGCGGACGCACGACCCGGAAGTGCGGCGGCAAGTGGCGGAGCAGTTCCACCGCATCGTGCACCAGACGGCCGCCGCGCACGGGACCAAGGCCGAGATCGTCTACGGCGACTACGGTCCCGTTCTGTGGAACGATCCCGAGCTGACCGAGCGCGCGGTGCAGTCGCTTGGGCAGGCCCTCGGCCGGGAGAACGTCGTCGAGGCGAAGCCGCTGATGGGCGGCGAGGACTTCGCCCACTATGCCCTGAAGGTGCCGGGCTCCTTCTTTTTCCTGGGGGTCCGAAACGAAAAGCTAGGCGCCGTCCATGCCTTGCATACTCCCAAGATGGTCCTCGACGAGGCGGCCTTGCCGGTCGGTGTCCGGGCGATGGCGACGCTGGCGCTGGACTTCCTGGCCACTGCTCCGCAATCGAAATAACCTGGCAGGAGACCGCAGATGTCAGCCGTCGGCGTCGGCGACCCGGCCCCGGATTTCACGCGGCAGGCCCACACGGGCGAGATGGTGACGCTCGGCAGTTACCGCGGCCGCAGCGCGGTCGTCTTGTTCTTCTATCCCAAGGACGGGACCCCCGTGTGCACCAAAGAGGCCTGCGGCTTTCGCGACAGCCACGAGGCGTTTGCCGCGGCCGGGGCAGTCGTGATCGGCGTCAGCGCCGATTCGCCCGAAAGCCATCGCAGGTTTGCCGCGGAAAGGGGACTGCCGTATCTCCTCCTGAGCGACGCGGACGGTTCGCTTCGGTCGCTGTTCGGAGTACCGAAGACGATGGCCGTTTTTCCGGGCCGGGTGACGTACGTGATCGACAAGGGGGGAATCGTCCGGCACATCACCAACGTCCAGCTTTCGGCCGGACGCCATATTGACGAAGCACTCGATACGGTCAAGCAACTGGTCAACCAATAGGGAGCTCTGCCATGTATCCGCACGAAGTCATGATGGGGCCGGGATGGTCGCGGCGCCGGTTCGTCCAAGGCGTGGTCGGGTTTAGCGCGCTGTCGCTGGCCGGCGGATCCGGCCGCGCCGAGAAACCCGCGGAAGGCTACATCGACGCCCACGTCCACGTCTGGACTTCCAGTACCGAGCGCTATCCGCTGAAGCCGGATATGACCAAAGACCGCATGGCAGTCCCCAGCTTCACGCCGGAGGAACTGTTCGCGCATGCCAGGCCGTGCAGCGTCGAACGGATCGTGCTCATTCAGATGAGCTACTACGGCGCCGACAATTCCTACATGCTCGATTCGATGAGGCGGTTTCCGGGTGTCTTCGGGGGCGTGGCGATCGTCGATGAGAACGCCCGGCCGCGCGCGGCGATGCTGGCCCTGGCCGAAAAGGGCGTGCGGGGGTTTCGGCTCCGTCCGGCAGATGCGTCGGGCGAGTATTGGCTCGATAGCCCGGCAATGGCCGCCATGTGGAAATGCGGTGCGGAAAACGGCCTGGCCATGTGCCTCTTGATCGATCCGCAGCACCTGCCCGCGATCGGCCGCATGGCCCAGAAGTATCCCGACACGCCGGTGGTCATCGACCATTTCGCGCGGATCGGCGCCGACGGCGAGATCCGCCCGCAGGACGTGGATTCGCTATGCGGCCTGGCCAAGAACAAAAAGGTCCACGTCAAGGTGTCGGCCTTCTACGCACTGGGCAAGAAGGCGTCGCCGTACCTGGACCTGGCTCCGATGGTCCGGCGGCTGCTGGACTCGTATGGCCCCGAGCGGCTCATGTGGGCGACCGACTGCCCGTTCCAGATCATGAACGGCCACACCTACCGGGACTCGCTCGAATTGATCCGGACGCGGCTCGATTTCCTTACCGAGACCGACCGCCGATGGTTGCTGCGGAAGACGGCCCAGCGGCTGTTCTTTCAAGGCGCGGAGTGACGGAGTGCGGAGGACGGGAATGATGGGGTGCTGGACCGCCGGTGTCCCTCCGGGCAGAGATCGAACAGCGGGCACGCTTCGCACTTGGGCCTTTGCGCAAGGCAGACCGTGCGGCCGTGGCGGATCAGCAGGATATGGAATTCCAGAACCAACCGGGGCGGGACCATCGCGGCCAATTGGCGGTGGGCCTTGACGGCGTCGACCTTCTGGCCGATCAACCCCAGACGCCGGCTGACACGATGCACGTGGGTGTCGACCGGCAAGACCGGCTTGCGGCACGCAAACAGAAGCACGCAAGCCGCCGTCTTCGGTCCCACGCCCGGGAAAGCCGAAAGCCAGGCAGCCGCTTCGGGCGCCCGCATGTCGTGTAAGAACTCCAGCGAGAGCGCTCCGCGCTCCTCATGGATCCGTTGAAGAATGGCCTTGATCCGCGGGGCTTTTTGCTTCGACAGCCCGCCGCTGCGGATTGCACGCGCGATCTTCGCCGCCGGCGCACGCCGGACGGCATCCCAGTCGGCGAAGGTCCGCCGCAACTCCTCGAACGCGGCGCTGCTATTCTTGTCGGACGTATTCTGGGAAAGGATCGTCGCAACCAGTTCGTCGAGCACCGGCCACTGTTCGGGCCACTCCACAGGCCCGTGCGACTTCCGCAACCGGCGGCAGATCGCGGCAACGGATCGCGCCTCTGGCTCTCGACCCTCGACCCTCGACTCTCCGCTCTTCTTCTCGTTCACAGCCGCTCGATCAGTGCGTCGGCGAATGCCTCGGTCCCCAGGTCTCCGCCAAGGTCGCGGGTCTTCCGCCCGTCGGCCAAGGCGCGGTCGTAGGCCGACTTGATCCGCTCGGCCGCCGCGCGGCAGCTCTCGTCCTTGCACGTATCGGCGAGATGGTTGAGCATCATCACCGCCGACATGAGCAAGGCGAGAGGGTTTGCGACACCCTTGCCCGCGATGTCGGGCGCGGAACCGTGGACCGCCTCGAAAACGGCCAGTTCATCGCCGATATTTGCCCCGGGCACCACGCCCAGCCCCCCGACCAGCCCCGCGCAGAGATCGCTCACTACGTCGCCGTAGAGATTCTCGAGGAGGAGCAGGTCGAACTGCGTGGGATCCTGGACGAGCTTCATGCAGCCGGCGTCGATGATCATCTCCTGGTACTCGATGTTCGGGTACTCTTGTTCGTGGATCATCCGCGAACACCGCAGGAAAAGCCCATCGGTCACTTTCATGATGTTCGCTTTGTGGAACACGGTGACCTTGCGGCGGCCGCGGCGGTTCGCGTAGCGGAATGCCCAGCGTGCGATGCGCGTGCAGGCCACCTCCGTGGCTACCTTCATGCTCATCACCACGCCGTCGGTCACCTGGTTCTCGACGCCGCTGTAAAGCCCTTCCGTGTTCTCGCGGATGATTACCAGGTCGACGCCGTCAAACCGCGTCGGCACACCCCGGAGGTTCCGGACGGGCCGGACCGCCGCGTAGAGGTTCAGCTTCTTGCGCAACTGCACGTTGACCGACGTAAAGCCGCCGCCGACCGGAGTCGTGCAGGGCCCCTTCAGGGCCACACCGCACCGCCGGATCTCCTCGATTGTCTCCTCCGGCATCAGGTCGCGCCCCCTTTCCAGCGCGGCGATGCCCGCCTGCCGTTCCATCCACGCGACCGGCGCCTCCGCGGCGATGAGCACTCGCTTGGCCGCCGCCGTCACTTCAGGACCGATGCCATCGCCGGGAATCAAGACCGCCTGGTGTACGCTCATGGGACCCTCGTTCTCCACAAACAGCCGTCGCTTCTATTCTTTCAGCAAGTATCGCACCCCGCGCGGGCTTTGACAAATGGAACCGGCAATCCTCGCCGCAGGGTGGACTTCAGCCCACCCTCAGCACGCCCGCTGTGGACTAACGTCCACCCTACGAGCGCGAACTGGGTGTGCCGGTTTCGGCGGTCAGGACTCTATCAAGGTAGCGGTTCAGGGAATCAAACGGAAGCGGCCGTTCCGGGATCCGGCTGCGCGCCGTGCCGCTGGGCGACCAGTCCCAGCAACAAGATGGCTGCCGTTTCGACGCGGAGAATCCGCGGCCCCAGATCCACGGTTTGCCAGCCCGCCGCCGTGGCCATGGCCACCTCTTCGCTCGTGAAACCTCCCTCGGGCCCCACGGCGAGGCAGACCTCTTCCGTGGCACTTGAGCGAAGGACCGCGCCGAAGGCCGAATTGCCTCGCGCGGGATGAGCCAGCCATCTCGGCGACTCGACCCCGGCGCCGAGCACGAACTGGTTCCAATGCTGAGGTGGGCCGATCTCCATCAGCCGGTTCCGCGCGCACTGTTTCGACGCCTCCACCACCGATCGCCGCAACCGCTCCAGGGCGTTGTCCACCGGTTGGGCAACGGACCTTGCAGTCGTCAAGGGGACAAGCCGGCGAAGTCCCAACTCCACCGCTTTCTCCACGAGCCACTTCTGGCGGTCACCCTTGGGCAGAGAAACCCCCAGGGTGACGACGATCGGCAGTTCCCGATCGATTTCTCGACGCTCAAGCACCGCCAGTTCCACCTGGCTACGCTCGGTCCTCTCGACCCGGGCGAGAAACTCGACGCCGCTGCCGTCGAACAGCACCACCTCGGTGCCCGGCCTCGCGCGCATGACGTGTAGCAAGTGGTGCGATTCAGCGCCGCCAAGCAACACCCGATCACCCTGGATGGGGGCCTCTACAAAGTAACGGTCGGCCATAGATCCCGCATAGAAAGGGTGAACCGGCAGAGAGAGTCAAGCCGAAAGGGAGATTCTACCGAATACACGGATTATACGGAATCGACGACCTCCGACCGTCGAGGGGCTCGCGCTATCGCCGGGCCGAAGCCAATGTATCAATCGCACTGGGGCTTGCGGAATACGCCCTTCCGAAACCGCCTTGATCCCGAGTTCTTCTTTGAGAGCCCGACCCACGAGGAGGGCCTCGCCCGACTGCATTTTCTCGTTGAGCAGCAGCGGCGGCTTGGGCTCTTGATGGGCGGAACCGGGACGGGCAAGTCGCTCTTGCTGGAAGTGTTCGCCGCCCAGATGCGGCAGCAGGGGTTCCCGGTGGCCAACTTCAGCCTCCTCGGCATGGACCCGGCGGAACTGCTCCGCGAAACGGCCGTCCAGTTCGGCCTGAATCCGGGCAGCAGGGGATTGCCGGAGCTTTGGCGGATGGTGCTCGACCGCATTCGCGAGCACCGCTACCAGCAGCTCGCCACCGTGGTCTTGCTGGACGACGCAGACCGGGCATCCCCGCTGGTGCTCATCCAGATCGTGCGGCTTGCACAACACGATCTCACCCCCGACTCTCGCTTGACCCTGGTCCTGGCCGGGCGCCAAGAGCGGATGAGCCGGCTGGGAGAGACGCTCCTCGAGCTATCGGAGCTGCGAATCGATCTTCAGGACTGGCAGCCGGACGACACGGAAACTTACATTGCCCACACACTGGCCCGCGCCGGCTGCCGGCAGCCGGTTTTCGAGGAACCGGCGATCCTTCGCTTGCACGAACTGGCACACGGGATCCCTCGCCGCATCAATCAACTGGCCGACCTGGCTCTGGCAGCCGGAGCCGGACAGGACCTCGAGCGGATCGACGCCGACACGGTCGAATCGGTCTACCACGAGTTGGGCGTGATCGAAGTGTGAAGAGGCCGCGTCCTCGGCGCCTAGAAAACGGCGGCGTGCGGCCCTGTGCGGGCCGTCCATTCGGCCAGGGTGGCAAGCAATCTCCGGTGATCGACGGGCTTCGTGGCATAATCGTTGCAGCCGGCGTCGAGGCACTTTTGCCGGTCGCCGGACATCGCGTGGGCGGTCAGGGCGATGATCGGCCCCTGGTAGCCCTCGGCCCGCAGCCGGCGAGTCGCCTCGTAGCCGTCCATCACGGGCATTTGCATGTCCATCAGGATGATGTCGAACGGTTCGCCGTTCGCCTCGGCCCCTAGTGCTTCATCGCAGGCGATCCGTCCATTCTCGGCCAACGTCACCTTGGCGCCGGCTCTTGTGAGCAGGAATGCGATCAGCCGCTGGTTGTCGATGCCGTCCTCGGCGAAGAGGACGCGGCATCCGGCTGAGAACGGCGGAACGCCCTGGGGCGATCCGGCTTGCCGGGATTGGACAGGGGCGGCCTGCGGGCCGGCGACGAACCGGACGCCTTCCAAGTCCCCCGTCGCGACGGTGACGCAAAACGTGCTTCCCTTGCCGAGTTCGCTGCGGGCGGCGAGGTCGCCGCCGAGCATTTCCGCCAATCGCTTGCTGATCGTCAGACCGAGTCCGGTCCCGCCGAACTTCCGCGTCGTAGACGAATCGGCTTGATGGAAGGGACGGAACAATTCAGCGATTTGCTGCCGGCTCATGCCGATGCCGGTATCCACGACGTCCACCTGGAGCATCGTGGTGCCCGCGGCGCTCCGCAGCAGGCGTGCGACCACGCGCACACGACCTTTTTCCGTGAACTTGACGGCGTTTCCCACCAGATTGACAAGAATTTGCCGAAGTCTGAGCGGATCGCTCTGGATCGTTTCCGGAACGGCGCCGTCGTATTCCAGCGCCAGCGGCAGGCCTTTCGCATCGGCGCGGACTCGCATCAAGGAGACGACATCGGACAGGACTTGCGCGGGCGAGCAGGTGATTCGCTCGATGTCGAGCTTCCCGGCCTCGATCTTCGAGAGGTCCAGGATATCGTTGATCAAGCGAAGCAGGTGATCGCCGTTTCGCTGGATCGTTCGGATCGCTTCGACGCGATGCGGCGGCGCGTTGTCTCCGGCTTCCCCGAGCAGGACATCGGCAAATCCGAGGATGGCCGTCATGGGAGTGCGGATCTCGTGGCTCATGTTGGCCAGGAATTCGCTTTTTGCCCGGGTCGCCGCTTCGGCCGCCCGGCACAGTTCTTCCATGACCCGGTTGTTTTTTTCCAACGCCGCCGTGTACTCCGCCTGTTGCCGTTCGATTCGCTTTCGCTCGCTGATGTCGGTGAAGAACCCCTGGAGGACTGCCTTCCCATGCAGTTGCAGCGTGTGGGCCTTGATCTCCACGTCCCGGATCTCGCCCGCCTTCGTGATCAGTTGCGACTCCAAGACCTTCCCATTTGCGGTATTCCGGTGTTCCTGGAAGGTCTGGGACATCTCACCTTCGGCGCCGGGGTGGAGAATCCTCTGGTGTTGCCCGACCAGCTCTTCGATGCTTCGGCCCAGCATGTCCGCCAGCGCCTTGTTGCAGTCGAGGATCTCCCCGCTTTCGGCGTCGGCCAAGGCAATGCCCTGCAACGACTCGTGGAACAAGTTTCGATAGCGTTCCTCGGTCTTCCGCAGATCGGAGGTCCGTGATACGAGCAGATCCCTCAACTCCTCTCGCCGCCGAAGCGTCACGCCAGTCACCGCGGTCACGGACGCAGTGATGAGCAGCCCTGCCAGGCCGGTCAGCCGTCCCGCCCATTTCGGGTGGATATGCCGGAAGTCCGGTCCCGCGTGGGAATTCACCGAGAACACTTTGCCAAAGGCTGAGAGGGGACGCGTGGCGGAAACCTCTGCCGCCTGAAGTCGCCCAAGATCGCAGGAAGCGCTGAGCCGTTCCGATACTCCATCCTTCCTCAAGAGTGAAACCTCCATGAACACCGACTGGTCGGGGTTGGCGCTTTCCAAGAGGGTCTCGAGCTGCACCAGCGCCACGGAGAATCCGCACAGCCGTGCCACTTCGTCGCCTTTGAAGACCGGCCGGCAAACCAGCATGCCTTTCTGGCTGCCCGTGGCCTCAACCAAGGTGATCGCGTCCGTGCCGGTGGTCAGTTCCGTGCGAGCCGCCTCTTCCAAGGCCTCCCGGCAGACTGGTTCCGAGCCGAAGTCGTAGCCGGCCAGGGCTTCATTGCCGGTTCGGGGAGCTACCAGGAATGCCGGATAATACCAGCGGCGCCCGGACGCCGGTATTCGATTTCCTCGTGCGTCCTTCTGCCAGATCTCAAAGCCCGCCAAACCCTCCGCCCGGGCCTTCTGTTCAAACGCGGTTTTTTCATTGGCCGATACGGCCGGGAGCCATCCCCACGCTTTGACCATCGGAGACTTCGTCAGGTGGCGGGCATACTGCTGGAACTCGCTTGGGGAGACGTACTCGCTTCCGATATAGTAGCCGGCCAGCCCCTCCAGCTTCACGCGGCTGAGACTGCTCATCGCCTCGGCAAGACCGGCGGTCCTGCTGGCAGCCAGGCTCCTGAACGCTTGGAGATGGTTGCGGGCCTCGTGATGGTGCGCTCTCCAGACGGCGAACACCGTCAGGCACAGGCCGACGGCGGCCACAGTAGAAGGCTCAATCCATCGCGTCCAACGTGGCGGCGTCTCCGTGACCAGGGATCGCCGATGGCCCAAGGCGGTAGCGGACGCGAGGATCGCCAACAGAGCCACGGTGAGCAGCGCGGGAGGCAGCGAGGCAAAGACGATATCCCTGTTCCAGACCCGCGCGTCGATGTCCATGCCCAGCACGGCCAAGCTCGAGTTGGCAGCGTCGTCGGAGATCGCGGGAGCGGGGATCCGGTCCTTGCTTGCAGAGTACGACGCGTTTTCTCGGCCGACCGGGTGGACGTTTCCTGAAGAGGCGGCGACCGCGCCGGGCGCCATCTCTTCGGCGCTGTCCGGGACGGCGATACGGGAACGGCCCGGCCCGTCGATGTCCACTGGAACCAGTGCAGAAACCCACGTTCCCCAGCGGTCGGAAATCGGTCCTTCGATGGCCGCCTTTCCCGTGAGGAACACGCGGCGGACCTCGTCCGATGCTTCGCTATAGACTTGTCCGGGCGGAGAGCAGTCTGCCGAGTCGTCCGGTTCGGAATCGACGTGGAAGAAAACGGTCCCATCGGCTTTTTCGCGGAGAAGATAGAGGAAGCGGCACTTGTCGTTTGCATGTCGGATTGCCGACAGTTGCTGCTTGAGCCGCTCGTAGTGGGGCGAGCCCAGATCTGCCTCATTGCCGCGCAACGCGACGATCTTGTCGATCGAGATCGCCTCTGCCACCATCCGCGCCTGCTGGAGCAGGTCTTCCCGCATCTCGCGATCCGTGGAATACGCCTCCCACCAGGCAAGCGCCGATCCCCCGAGAACCAACAAGGCTGCCGTCACCACCAGGGTCCGGCGATGTCCTGCTGTGGCGTTTTCGTTCATGGGCGCGGACTTCCAGTCACCCGGCACTGGAGCCAGGGAGGGAGAGGGAGCGGTTACGTCACAATCAACGGTGCACCAGCCAACCATACCTTGAGATTTGGTGTCCCGTCGATCGTCAAGGCTTCCGGACGCGATGAACCGCCATCGCCCTGCGGCGCCTTGGGGGGTCTCTGTCCACCAGGGCCTTCGTCCGCGGAAAACGCTTGGCCTGATCCGCCGCCTACGCGGCTTTCTTTCAACCACGCGCCAAGACGTCAAGTGGCCCGCGCGGTCGTTTAACCGCAGGGCCAACGGCCCGCGCGTGATTTGCCAACGCGGCCGCAAGTTGCGCCCCGCGCGGGCCGTTGGCCCTGCGGTTAAACGATCTCCAAGTGAAGTTCTGCCGGGTGGTTGCTTTCTTTGGGTGGACCAACCGCGGTCAGGGGATGAAATCCGCGTCCGGCGTCAATGCCTCGCAGAATCTGGCCAAGAGATCGGCGGCGCGGTCCATGTCGTCCAGCGAGATCATCTCGACCGGGCTGTGCATGTAGCGGTTCGGAATGCTCACCAGGCCGGTGGCCACTCCGCCCCGATTGACCTGGATCGAATTGGCGTCGGTGCCGGTGGCTTTGCCGCTGGCCGCGAGCTGGTAACGGATCTCGTTGTCCACGGCGGCGTCGATCAGGCGGTCGACTACCTTGGGGTTCATGTTGGGGCCGCGATAGATGACCGGGCCGCCCCCCAGCGAAATGTCGCCTTCCTGTTTCTTGTCGATCGTGGGGCAATCGGTGGCATGGGTCACGTCCACGGCAATGCCCACCTGCGGATCGATATGGAAAGCGCTGGTCCGCGCCCCCCGCAAGCCCACTTCTTCCTGTACTGTGGAAACCGCATAGACGGCGCAGTTTAGCTTTTTTGTGTCGATTCGCCGCAGGGCTTCCATGACAACCCAGACACCGCACTTGTCGTCCATGGCGGGCGATGCTGCCCGGTTGTTCCGCATTTCGCGATACGCCAGTTCCACCGTGACCGGATCTCCGACCCGAACGCTTTTTTCCGCCTCTTCCTTGTTCGCTGCGCCGATGTCCAGCCAAAGATCCTTCAGCTTGGGGACCTGCTTGCGTTCCTCTTCAGTAAGCAGGTGGATCGGCTTTCGCGCAATCACGCCGAAAATCGGGCCCTCGGCCGACCAGACGATCATCCGCTGTCCCACGAGCACCTGAGGATCCCAGCCACCGACCGCCTGGACATAAAGGAACCCCTCACTGTCGATATGTCCGACGACCAGGCCAATCTGATCGCAGTGGCCGGCGAGCATCACGCGTAGGGGCGAGCCGGGGCTCTTGACGGCCATGACATTGCCATGCACGTCGGTTTGGATCTTCTCGGCAAATGGAGAGACGTAGTCGCGGACGACTTTCTGAAGGGTGGATTCGTATCCAGACGGGCTGGGGGTTTCCAGGATTCGCTTGAAGAAATCGAGGGCGTCGGGTTCCATTGTGCCTCCTTGATGCTCTGGTCGTCGATGGATTGCGGGCGCGGCGGTCCCGCGTTTTGCAGGGATTCCGAATCGTCGCGGTAAATCCCGGTCGGTGTCGGACCTCCTAAAGTATTACGGCCGCGCCGGTTCGTGCAACCCTTTCCGATCTCTCTGGACGGACGGCGGCAGCGACGTCTAAGATACGGGCGGTAGATTCCGGCATGGAATGCCGCAGATCAGGGAGGTCCGTGCATGTCGACGACCACATTTCAGATTGAGAACGCAACCCGAACTTGGGGTGGCGGGAGTGCCATCCAACAGTCGGAGGAACTGCTCAAACTCTATAACGAGATGATCGCCGAGCAGCGGATGAGTTGGACGGAGCACCATCGCCTGATTCGTCCGCTCGGTTCCGGTGGTCAGGGAGTCGTCTATCTGAGCGAGCGCCGCGGGACCGACAGCTTCACGCTGCCCGTTGCTCTGAAGCTCTTTTCTCCGGAACGCTACGAAGACGAACGGGCCTACGACGACGCGATGGGGCGGATCGCCCAAGTCGCGGCCCACGTGGCCCAGATCCAGCAAGACAACCTGCTGGATGTACACAACTGGGTGGACCGCCGCCGCATCCGCTTGATGGAGATGGAGTGGATCGACGGCTATGACTTGGCGCGGCTGCTGACACGCAAGGTTTACGAAGTGGTCCGCGAGCGGGTCAGCGCGCGGCGATGGGAGTACATCAACCAGGTGATCGTCACCACCGGGCCGGTCCAACCGCGGCTCAAGCCGGGCATCGCCATTGCCATCATTCGCGACTGCCTGGCGGCCCTGGCGGCGCTGCACCGCGAGAGGATCGTCCACGGCGACATCAAGCCCTCGAACATCATGCTCAAGCGGACCGGCAATGCGAAGATCGTGGACATCGGGTCGGCGTTTGAGCTGGACAACGTACCGCCGGTGCGGACCTGCACGCCGACCTACGCCGCTCCCGAAGTGCTCGATGGCGGCGAGTGCACTCCGAGGTCGGACCTGGCCAGTCTCGGCTACGTGCTCATCGAGATGCTCGCCGGTACGCCGCCCTTTGAGGGCAAGACAAGCCTCCGCGAACTGCTGGAAGCCAAACGCTTCCTCGCGCAGCGGCTGCCCTCGCTCTTGCCGTACGAGGTGGTCTGCAACGAGCTGTTGATGAACTTCTGCCGCGGGCTGATCGCGCCGGATCCGATGCGGAGGTTTCCCAGCGCCGAAGCCGCCGACTTGCTCAAAGAGGGAGGCGCGGCCAGCTTCCACCGCCAGCTCGTCAAGGGCGACCTCGCAAGCGAGTACGATAACGAGATCCGCCTCTGGCTGGAGGAACTGGAGGATCTTGACTGACGGGCAGAGCAGGGGAGGTTCAGAGCACAGACTACCGCCAAGAAATGCACTCCTGACCCCTGCCCCCTGACTCCTGACTCCTGACCCCTCGACTTGAATTCCGGCCTCTCATCGCCGGACGGGGGCTGCTTCGGGTGCTTCGCGGTCGCTCGGCCGGAGTGCCTGCTCGTCGGGCTTGCTGACGCCGTCCTGGTAAACGGCCACTTCGTCGACGCCGTCACCGTTGAAGTCGCCGGTTACCGGACGGTCGTTCGGGCCGCCCAATTGGAACACGCGGTCGTGGACGTCGAGCTTGTGGTTGCCGTTCATGTCGAGCCGCCACGTGCCGTCGCGGAACAGCCCGAGATCGTCGACGCCGTCGCCGTTGAAATCGCCGACCACCGGCAAGTCGCCCTCGCCTCCCATGCGCACCATCACGTCGCCGCGGCTCCAGTGGCCGTCGCCGTCCATGTCGAGATACCAGGTGCCGTTGCGGAACAGGCCGATATTGGTCACTCCGTCGCCGTTCCAATCGCCGGCCACGGCGCGGTCGCCCTCGGCGCCGTACTGGAAGACGTGGTCGATCACGTCGCTCCGCATCTCGCCTTCCGAGGTCCGCTTGAGGGTCCGCCAGCCGGAGGTCGCCTCCTCGGGGCTGGGTGGAACGTTCTTGTGGCGGCCGATGCGTTCGTTCTCGGTGTCGGGCAAACCGGGTTCCGCCTCGATCGCATGCGCGTCGCCGATCCAAGCGCGGCCGAAGATGCCGATGTCGGTCTTGCCGTCGCCGTCCCAGTCGCCGGCGACCGGCTGATCGCCCGCCTGGCCCAAGCGGGCCCAGAGGTCTCCCGGGTCCCACGCGCCGTTGCCGTTGAGATCGATGAACCAAAGGCCGTCGAAGAACACCGCCACTTCGCAGACGCCGTCGCCGTCGAAATCGCCCGTGACGGGGACCGCGCCCTCCATGCCGAAGATGAACTGGTGCAGGGTTGAGCCGTTGGCGTCGGCGATGGTCCACTGGCCGCGGTCCAGCGGGGCGCCGGTCCAGGAGACGGGATTGAACAGGGGGCTTTCATAGATCGCGGTCATCTCGATGCCGTCGCGGTCGCGGCGGGGCTGGCCGGCATTGACCACGCTCAAGTGCCACGTGAAGGTGATCGGGTTTCCGCTGCCGCCGAAGTAGGCCCGCAGTTCGCGTTGGCTGGCCGCCGGTTGATAGACCAACCCGGGGGCGATCTCCGGCGACATCGGAATCGCGGGGATGGGCGGCTTGGGCGGCGGATCCTGGCGGGGCGGCGGCAGGAAAGGCGGATCCTCGGGGGCCGCCACCATCACCACTTCGCTGAAGTTGTACGACACCGCGTTGTCGCCCGCGGCGATCGGGATGCGGATGATCGCGTCGTATTTCGGATCGACAGCCAGTTGCCTGAGAACCTGCGGATCGATCTGCGAATTGGTGTTGATCGCGATGCCGCCCTTGGACCCGGCGGTATCCACGCTGTCGTCATACCCCTGCGGCTGCACCTGCAGGACCGTGTAAACCCCGGGCCGGAGGTTGGTGAACTCGTAGTAGCCGCGCGCGTTGGTCACCGCGGTGATCGGGCGGCCCTGGGCATCGAGCACCTGGGCGCCGTTGGCATCGCCGAGCTGGAGCACAACGCCGGCGATGGGGGTGTCGTCCGGCGTGAACTGGCCGTCGCGGAGCGAAACGGGGTCCGGCGCCTGATCGCCTTTGTAGGAAATCGTCGGTCCGTCCTGGAAGACGTAGCCCGAGATCTTGGCGGGAGGCAGCTCGCAGAAATCGTAGTTGACCCCTTGCACGCCCGAACCCAGCACGACTTGCGTGATGCGGTCGTTGGCCAGGACGCCGCCGGCGGAGCCGACATAGTCGCGCCCGTCGAAGTAGCCCTCCGGCTGCACTTCCTCGACGCCGTAGGTATCCGGCCGCAGGTTGGTGAAGGAGTATTGGCCGTTCGGATCGGTGAGGGTGGAAGTGAGCCGCTGGCCGGATGCGTCCAGAAGGTACACGGTCACTCCGCCCAGCGTTTTCTCGCCGGCATCGTAGCCGCCATCCTCGTCGCGGTCGACGAAGACCCGGCCGTCGATGCTCGCCGGGCGAAGCTCGCCGAAATTGTAGTTCTTCCCGTGAACTCCCGGCCCGAGTTGCGCCCCGGTGATCTTGTCGCCCGGGTTCTGGGCGGCGCCGCCGGCAGTGCCGGGCGTGTCGAGGCCGTCGTGGTAACCGTCGGGCTGGGTTTCGGCCACGCCGTAGGTTGCGCGGGGCCGCAGGCCGCCGAAGCGGTAGAAGCCCGCGGCGTCGGTGACGGTCGTCGCGCCGGTCGGCTTGCCCTCGGCGTCGAGGAGCATGAGGGTCACCCCTGCGATGCCCGCCTCACCCGGATTGCGCTGGCCGTTGTTGTTGTCGTCCACATAGACAAAGCCGGAGAGGCTGACCGGCACCAGTTCGCAGAAATCGTAGCGGACGGCGTCGGTGCCGGAGACGAGGACGATTTCGCGGATCGTGTCGGGGGCCAACCGCGTCCCGCCGGCGGAACCGGGATGATCGGGGCCGTCGTAATAGCCTTTGGGCTGGATCTCTTCAACGCCATAGGTGCCTGGGGCGAGATTGGTGAACTTGTACTCGCCGTTTTCGTCGGTCAGGGTGGAGGCAATGCGGTTGCCCTGAGCGTCCAGCAGATGGACGGTCACCCCGGAGAGCAGCTTTTCGCCCGGGTCGAGTTGGCAGTTGCCGTTGACGTCGGCAAGGACCCGGCCGCTGATCGAGCTGGGCAGGATCTCGAGGAAGTCGTAGTTGAGTCCGTTCGTGCCCGAGACGAGCGTGATGCCGGTGACCGAGTCGGGCGCCAAGAGCGAACCGCCGGCGGAGCCGACGTGGTCGCGGCCGTCATAGTAGCCGGTAGGCTGGATTTCCTCAACGCCGTACGTGCCCGGCGCCAGGTTGGTGAACGCGTATTTTCCGTCGGCGTCGGTCACCGTGCTGCGGACGCGATTGCCCTGCGCGTCGAGCAGGTGGACGGTCGCGCCGGGAATGGGGGCCTCGCCGGCGTCGATCAGGCCGTTGCCGTTGGCGTCGGCGATGACGCGGCCGCTGATCGAGCTGGGCAGGATCTCGAGGAAGTCGTAGTTGACTGCGTTCGTGCCCGAGACGAGCGTGATGCTGGTGATCGAGTCGGGCGCCAAGAGCGAACCGCCGGCGGAGCCGACGTGGTCGCGGCCGTCGTAGTAGCCGGTAGGCTGGATTTCCTCAACGCCGTATGTGCCCGGCGCCAGGTTGATGAATTCGTACTTTCCATCGGCATCGGTCACCGTGCTGCGGACGCGGTTGCCCTGGGCGTCGAGCAGGTGGACGGTCGCGCCGGGAATGGGGGCCTCGCCGGCGTCGATCAGGCCGTTGCCGTCGGCGTCGGCGATGACGCGGCCGCTGATCGAGCTGGGCAGGATCTCGAGGAAGTCGTAGTGGACCGCCTGGGTGCCCGAGGTGAGCGTGATGTCGACGATCGAGTCGGGGGCCAGCAGGCTGCCTCCGGCGGAGCCGACCTTGTCGGCGCCGTCGAAATAGCCGTCGGGCTGGATTTCCAGCACGCCGTAGACTCCCGGGGCGAGGCCGGTGAACCGGTAGAAGCCTTCGGAGTCGGTCAACGCGGTGGCGATGCGGTTGCCCTGGGCGTCGAGCAGGTGCAGGGTGACGCCGGAAAGGACCGTGTCGCCGTCATCGTACCGCGCATTGCCGTTGCGATCGGCGATTGCGTAGCCGCTGATCGAACTGGGCACGAGTTCGCCGAAGTCGTACCGGCGGCCTGCCTGGCCGCTTTCGAGCCGGATGCCGTGGATGCGGTCGCCCGGGTTCACGGCGGCGCCGCCGGCGTTGCCGGCCGCGTCGAGCCCGTCGAGGTAGCCGGTCGGCTGGATCTCTTCCACGCGGTAGTTGCCGGGCATGAGCCCTTCGGCCAGCCAGACGCCCGCGGCATCGGTGGTGACCTGGATGGGCGAGTGGGCCGGGCCGGTCGGCGGCAGATAGTAGACGAGGACGGTCGCCCCGCCGATGCCGGTCTCGCCCGAGTCGAACACGCCGTTGTTGTTGGCATCGTGGTAGACATGGCCGCCGAGGGAGGCAGGCCGCGCTTCGGCAAAGTCGTTGTCGACGCTGTCTTCGCCGCCGAGCAATGGGATCGCGCTGATCTCGTCGACGCCCGTCACGCTGCCGCGGGTCGAGCCGGCGACGTTGCCGGCCGTCGCGCCGATGCTGAAATAGCCGCTGGGCTGCGTTTCCAGCACCCGGTAGGCGCCGGGAAGCAAGCCCTCGAATTGGTAGTTGCCGTCGGAATCGGTGAGGGTCGTCTTGCCCGTCGCCGTGTACTGGCCGTCTTCGAGTCGGTAGAGTGCGAGCGTAACGCCGGCAATGCCGTGTTCCCCGGCATCCTGGTGGTTGTCCAGGTCGGTGTCGTCGTAGACGGTGCCGCTGATGGTGATGGGAAGCGGGTCCTGCTGGAGCGGAAACACGGCGCCCGCCGTGTGGATGGGCCGGGCGACCGGGCTGGGCGGCACGTACTCGTCCGGCGGCAGATCCAATCCGGAGCCGACGAGCTTCTCATTGTAGAAGTCCAGGAAGATGTCCGTGCCGGTCGCATCGTAGAAATGGGGTGCGGCAAAGGTGGCGGTCAGGCGGGACCCCTCGAATTCGTTCCCTTCGGCGACCGCGTTGGAGCCGATGAAGCCGGCCTCGTCCACATCGACGGTGAAGACGAGCCGGTCGCCGGGATCGAAGCCGCTGAAGCGGATCACCAGGCGCGTGCCGCCGTCCTCGACGGTGAAGTCGACGGAGTCGATGCCCGTCTTGTCGACGACCGAAATCGGCACGGACCCGAAGGCGCCGCGTCCGCCGGAAGCCGTGTCGAAGAAGACGTCGCCGATCGTCAGGCCGTTGTTCTCCTTGTCGGTATCGATCACCAGCTCGGTCATCCGGCTGCCGGGGGCGCCGCCGCTGAAGGTGATTTCGATCAGGTCGCCCGCCACGTCCTCGCCGGTGGCCTCCTCGAAATAGACCGCGCCGACCTGGATGGGCGACGCGGAGAGGAGCTGCCGCGGCTCGATCTGTTCAAAGCGGCAGATCCGCAGGAGCGAGGTGGAAACCGCCTGGTGACGAGACGACTGCCGGACGCGCCTCTGGCGGCGCCAACCTTGGAACTTCCGTAGCAACCCCACGGCTACCTCCATGTAGACCAGGTTTTCCTCGAACGATCCACCGGTCCCGAGCCGTTCGGGACCGCTCCACCGACACGAACCAACCCCGACGGGCCTCGGACGAATCTTGCCCGAAGCGCCGGGGACCATCGAATCCCGATATGCGAGCGAGGCCGGACACGCGACCCCGCTTGCGCGCCGGGCCTCACCGCAGCGAGGTGACCGACGCCGTACCGCTATTCAGTTGCCAGAGCCGTACCGTGGTGTCGAAGCTGCCGGAGACGAGGACCTGCGCCTGGGCGTCGAAGGCCAGCCCCGAGACCGAACCGGTGTGTCCGACCAGCCGGAATTGTTCCCCTCCTGCACTGAGATCCCAGAGGCGGATGAGGTTGTCGCTGGCCCCGGCGGCGAGGCGGCCAGGGCCGCAGAAAGCCAGGCAGAAAATCTTGCCCGGACGCGGCGGCAGGGTCGCCAGCAGGTTTCCGTTCGACGTATCCCACAACAGGATGCTCCGCTCGTCGCCGGCGCTGGCCAGTTGTCCGCCATCGGGCGAGTAGGCCAGGGCGTTGACGCGGCG
>JABWBD010000512.1 GCA_013360685.1 Pirellulales bacterium | reverse complement strand
CTCCCCCGAAAGCAGATCTACCTCTACCCGCTCTGCGGAAACTGCCGACAACGCCTCTGCGGGGAATAATGCCGGGAACGGGGCTGGCGAACGTTTACGCTTGCCCTTCTGGACCATGCCGCGCGCGTGTCGGCGGAGGTTACTTGCGATATTGCGCCAAGGCGGTCTGACTGAAGTGCCCCAGCGGTGGGCAGAGCCTGAAAAGGAACCGGTCCAGGGCGAGAAGCCTGCTGCGACGGCTGCTGCCAGGCCCCCTCGCCAGGCGGACGAAGCATCCGTGCGGCGATGTGGTCACGGATCGGAACAACCCCTTGCCCGCGGCGGTGAGTTCTCTCGCGGTCATTGCGCGGTCGTCACGGGCCGCAACGTATTTCGCCCACGCTTTCCGCTGGAGGACGGATGGGCGAGAGCCGGAGCCATCGTTGCCGAATACCGGGACGAGATTCTGGACGAAATCGAAGAGCCGGCTGTTTTCCACCGGTTCGCTGAAGACCGCCAGTCCGCCGTGCTTCAGAACGCGGTGGCATTCTCTCAGCGTGGAGCGGACATCGGCCTCGGAGAGATGGTGAAGGATTCCCACGCCGACCACGGCATCGAAGCAATCGTCGTCCAACGGCAGATCGGCAACGGTGCCTTGCCGGAAATCGCAGTCGACGCCGTTCGCCCGCGCCAGGGCCTCGGCCGCGGCCACGAGATCCGGCCCGAGGTCGATCGCGGTGATCGCGGCGCCCTGCTGGGCCAGCCACACGGAGAACTCTCCCCGTCCACAACCCAGTTCAAGGATCCGCTTGCCTTCAATCGGGCTCACCAGGTCGAGCATCTGGCAGCAGGCGCCGCAGTAGTAGAAGGGGAAGCCGCGGATCCTGTGGGCCGCTGGATCGGTCTGGAGTTGCCGCAACTTGTCTGCGCCATAGCGGTTCCATCGCTCTTGGTCTGAAAACTTCTCTCCGACGCTGGCCATGGCCAACACCCTTTCCGTGAGAACCCTTGTCGAGGCGTGGGCATGGGGACGTTAGCCCCATCGTGCGAAGCAGCACTTGCCAAGCCCCCTGTTAAGGGGCTGCGGCGCGATAGTCTAGGAATCCCGATCCGACGGGTCAAGCCTGGTTCGAGCCGCTTTGCGATTCAGCGATTCAGGGGGCAAGCCGCGCACTACGGCGGAGCGTGCCTGGCGCGTTCGCCGCGAGGCAATGCGGCCCAAAAGGGTGATGCGGCCGTCAATCCGTGATCGCGACCCAGCGGCGCGAGAGGGTGGGCGGTTCGGAAGTGTGATCCTGGCGCGCGGCCGAGGCCTGGAGAACCAGGCCGTCCTGAGGTGAATCGGGGATCCGGAGCGAAAGGCGGAAGTCGGCGGCGCCGAGTGCCTCGATCCGGAAAAGTGCCTGAGCTTCGGTCAGGACTTCGCCGGCCTTGGCTCGAAGCGAGAGCGTCAGGCTGCCCGCAACCGGCTCCGCGTGGTCGTTGACCATCTTCACGAGGAATTCGCGCGACGAGCCTGCCTTCAGCGACGGTTGGAAGAAATTGATGTAGACGCCCAGCGGATTGAACGCGTGTGACATGTAGTCCGCAAACGCCGGATCAAGCTTGAGCTGCGTCACGTCGCTGAAATGGTCCGCCGTGTAGACGCCGGGATAGCTGCACGTGAGATAGACGAAGTGGATGAAGGTAAGACGACGCTACGGAGTTTCTATGCGTATGCCGCCTCGACTTCCGCGGGAGGGACGCCGTCCTCGCTCCACCCACGCTTCTTGTAGTAAAGGTCGAGCAATCGCTCGAAAGTCGCCTGGTCGACCGTCTTGCCGGCCGTGGCGCCGGTCTGGATCGGGCAGGCGTGGACCTTGTAGGGCAGGCGGTCGTCCTTGCGGGTCATGCCGAGGCGGGTGTTGATCAGACGCGTGAGGTTGTAGATCGCGCCCGATTTCTTGAGGAGCTCGGGAAGCGTGGCCTTCTTGCCGGTCACGTGCGAGTAGAACCGCGGATAGTGTTCCTCGTTCAGCCCCAGCTCGATCCAGGGCAGGCGACAGACGCCCAGCATGTCGAACAGCGGCCGGACCGACTGGTGGTAGATCACCAGGTCCACCTTCTCATCATCCGACCAGTTGGCGCCTTGTTCGATCTCTTTGGCGATGGTCCACGCGCGGGTGTGGTGGGCGCCGATGTCGCTGGTCGCATAGGCCAAGGCCATGCTCGACGCCGCGCGGCTGTCGTAGGCGCTCTGCTCCAGTCCTTTGACCTCGAGCAGGACCTTGTGCATCTCCGGCCAGCGGGCGAGGATGCCGCGCGAGGCGTCGGCCAGCGTGTCGCCAATCCCTTCGCGGCGGGCCATCTTGTGGATCAGTTCGAGGATCGAATCCTCGTCGCCCCAGGCAATCGGCCGGCCGTCGAGGTCCTCCAGCGAGATGATCCCTTTCTCATAGCCCTCGATGACGGCGCCGACGAGGTTGCCGACGGAGATGGTGTCGAGCCCCAACTCGTCGCACAACTGGCCCGCATGGAGCACGGCCGCGTAGTTGTCCACGCCGATATTGGAGCCCAGCATCGCGCAGGTCTCGTACTCCGGCCCCTCGGTGACCGTGCCGACGTAACGGCCCTGACGCACCAGGCAGAGATTGCCGCAGCTCATCGAGCAGGCGAAGCAGGCGCTGTCGCCGATCTTGTAGCTGTCGAGCATCACCTCGCCGTTGATCTGGCCCACTTTGGGCCAGGTTGCGTCTTTGAAGTTGTAGGTCGGCAGGATTCCGGCCGCGCTGGCATACTCCATGACCATCATCAGCCCTTCGCGCTGCCACATGCGGAAGTACTTGTGGCTGGACATGTAGCCGTAGGCCTTTTCCGCCTCTTCCAACAGGCCGCGGATGTCGTGGATCGGCAGGTCCTTGCTGCCGCGGACGACGATCGCCTTGAGGTTCTTCGAGCCCATCACCGCGCCCATGCCCGCCCGGCCCGCGTTGCGAGACCAGTCGGCATTGACGCCCGCGAAGCGGACCATGTTTTCGCCGGCCGGACCGATCACGGCGACCTTCACTTCGTGCGTGCCCAGCCGGGCCTTGATCATCCCCTCAGCCTCCAGCGAGGTCTTTCCGGCCAACTCGGGCATGGGGAGGATGGAGGTCTCGTCCTCATCAAGGAAGAGGACCGACAGTTCCGGCGCCCGGCCGGTGATGCTCAGCATGTCGATGCCGGTTTGGCGCAGCTCAATCCCCAGCCCGCCGCCGATGGAGGAATCGCCGTAGATGCCCGTGGCCGGGGAAATCGCCACGAACGAACACTTGCCCGACGAGGGGACGTACGTGCCGGTGAGCGGCCCCGGGGCGATCACCAGCAGGTTGTGCGGTCCGAGCGGGTCGACCTTGAAGTTGTGTTCGACGAGGTTGTCCCAGACGAGTTTCGCTCCGAAGCCGCGGCCGCCGATGTATTGCTCCAGGAAGTCCTCGGAAAGCGGGGTCCGGCGGCAGGTCGCGGAACCGAGATCGACGTGGAGGCGTTTTCGGAAATAGCCGGATTTGATTTCCATGGTCATAGCTCCTCTTTGCCGATCTCGGCGTAGCGGATGGTCTTCTTCTCACCTTTTTCGGTGAACTCGATCTCCTTCATGTGCGTGTAGCTCAGCACGTTGTTCATCCGCTTGGCCTCGCCCATCGACTGCTCCGGGATGAAGCGGATCGCGCCCTTGGGGCATTTTTCGACGCACTTCGGCTCGCCGCCGCAGAGATCGCACTTGACCGGGTGGTCCAGGTCGCCGTGGGCGTACATCGCGCCGAACGGGCAGGCTTCCACACACTTCATGCACGTGATGCAGCCCCGCGCGTCCAGCCGCACCACGCCGTCGGTTCGCGTCAGCGCGCCGACCGGACAGGCTTCCGCACAGACCGGCACCTTGCACTGGCTGCAGACGATCGGCAGACGCATCACCGGGTGCGGATAGGTGACCAGCACGCGGACCGCGCTCTTCTTCGGGTTGTTCACGCCGAAGTGCTCGATGGAGCATGTCAACTCGCAGATCCTGCACCCCGAACACAGTTCCGGAACCACCGCCAGTTTCTTGACCATGGACTGCCTCCCAACGCCACCGGAATTCCGAAATCCGAGCATGGTGGCATCGTAGATCGAGCAGCCCGGCGGTGTCAATGGAAAACGGGCAGCGGAGAACCGATGCGGCCGTGCGGAAGGTAAGTCCGCCGGAAGGGCCTGACCTGGGTGGGTGAAAAGAGGGTAGCGGTGCGGGGGCGGTGAACACGACGCGGTGGGCGAGCAGGAACGGTTCTGGCGCGGGGAGTGTGTGTGAGGCTGGGGAGCGCGAGAGGGACGCGAAGCGTCGAGAGATTGCGTTACGACGCAAAGCGTCGTAACGATGAACCGCAAACCGCGGCGGACGGGCGGGAATTGTGCGACAAGCTTCGCCGGTGTTGCAAAATTTCGGGCGGAGCGACTTTCTGTAACTGTCCTGTGGATCAGGAGTTGGGACGTGGAGGATTTTCGTAAGTTGGCATCACCCGATAGCGGGGCGTTGCATAAATGGACCGCAGATCCTGCCGCGAACGGGGAGTGGCATGCGATCGGTACGAGGTCTTGTGAGGCAGGGGGCATGGTGATCGGGGAGCACACTGCTGGTTTCCGGCGTGGCGGAGTGGATTGGGGGACACCCCG
>JABWBD010000511.1 GCA_013360685.1 Pirellulales bacterium | reverse complement strand
CGCGCCGCGGCGGCTTGCCATTCTCGGCGGCGTGAGCGGCGGCGGAAAGTCGCTGGACCAGGCCGGTCTGGAGGATGCGTATCGCATCACGCGCCAGGCATACCGTCTGGAAGGCGCGGCCGATCGACTTCGCATCGGCGCCGATGCCGGCGCCACGGAGATGCTGCAGTAAGACCGCTGAATCGTCGTGGTCACGGCCCGACAACTTCGAAGGGAATGGCGGGCAGGGTGGCCAGGGGCGCGCGCCGTTGACCGCCCTGCGGCTTGCCCTTGGGCAACGTCCCGGCTCCTCGCGCGGAGGCCGTGACAATGAGGTTCCCTTTCAGCCCCGGCTTGACCTGCGCGGCATTGCTCTCCAGCAAGAGTTCCATCCCGTCGTCGCACGGCGACACCTTCTTGATGGCGATCCCGTCCGGCGGCTCGCTCAACTCGAGCTGGATTCTGTCGAGCAACTTGCTCGATGCCACACGCACGCGAACAGCAGCCGTTCCCCCGGCGGGGATCCTGACGGGTGTTTCGCCGAGGATCCTCACAACCGCGTTGGAAGGCGAGCGTCCCGATACGGCTATCTTGAGTTCCTGGGAGGGAACGAGATGGCGGTATTCGAAGGCCTGCATCATGTCTTCCGCCGGCACCACCGGACGGCAGACTTCCCGTCCGTCGATCACCGCGCGGCCTTCCAGGCTGACGTTGAACAGCTCCTGCTCCTGGATCGGCGGCAGCGTCAGCGTGAGCCGCACGCGGTTCTCATTGGCCGGTATGCGGCCGCCGCCCAGCGAGCATCCCTCCGGCGCGTCCTTCAAAGCCAACGCGATCTCACCGGAAAAACCGTCCTTCCGCAGAGCGTACACGGTCATGGGAACCGTTCGGGCGGAGCGGACCGTGATGCTGGAGGGCGCCGCGCGAAGATCGAAATCGGGGCGCGGCGCGCTGATCCGCAGACGATAGCCATACTCGGGGCCGCCCTTGTGCTGCATGTCGCCGAGATGAACGTAGTATTTTCCGTCCGAGGGAAGCGTGGCGCGGAGCCAGGAATCGGCGTGGTGCGTGGTCAGTCCCGCGGCCTGGTCCTCGTGGTCGTCGTTCATAGCAAGCTGGCGGCCGGCGGCGTCGGTCAGTTTCAGCACCGAATCCACGGGGGAATTGAGCCTGCGAGCGTGGACCTCCGCGACGATCTCGCTGCCGGCGCGTCCTTCGAAACAGAACACGTCCGCGTCGTCTGCCTGATCCATGCGGCCGTTGACCACGACGGGAAGAGCGACCGGCTGGGCGGAAGAGTCCTGGTTGTTGGGTTCCTTGTCGAGGCATTCCGGCAGCGTGTCCACCATGAAAGGCACGACGTTGGAAAACCACCGCTCGTCGCCCAGGCAGACCGGGTGGATCCCCGGCGTCTTCGTCTTGTTGTTCAGCGCCAGGCTGGTCACGGGCAGGTTCCATCCCGTCAGTTCCAGCGTGGTTTTCTTGCCGGCCGGACCGCCCAGCGGAAAGATGCTCGTCACAAACGGGAGTTCGCCGAGGGTGATGCGATAGACGAAATCCTCGCGGCCGCGGTAGATGGCATCCTTGATCTCGACGACATACTCGCCCTCGGCGGGAATCTCGTAGTAGAGGACGGGATCGGGATTGAAACGGTAATCGTCGTAGTACGCCAATTCTTTTCCCTCGGCGTCGTGGAGCGCCAGCGTGGCCTGGAACCATCCGGGAACGGCGTCGGGAATGTAGGGGACCAACTGCCGTGCGCCGACGGCGACGACCAGCCGCTGGCCCTTGGTCGCCTTGAAGCGGTAGCGGTCGACCTCGCCGGGCAGGATCTGGCCGTTGACGATGGCCGGCAGCGTAACGCTCGTTTCCGGCTCCGTCTTGCGGCTCTTGGGCGCGAAGGCGGTTTTCGTGATGGTGCTCTTCTGCTCCGGGATGTTTCTGGAGACTTTTTCGGAGAACTCGATCAACCGACCGACGCAGAAGACGAGCGGATTGGACAGTCCCGAAGCGGCGACGATCCTCAACTCGCGCTGCCCGGGCTCCGCGTCCGGCGCCACGGTGAACTGGACGATGGCCAGTTCGGAAATGGCAGGGTTGGCCGGCTTGCGAACCGAGGAGGTCATCTTCTTGCGTGTTTCCATGAGCAGCTTTTCGTCCTCGGGAGTCCAGGTTGCCCCCGCGTATTTTCGCTTCAGCTCTTCCAGCTCCTTGTCGCTGCTCTCACGGTCGGTCTTAAGATCCTTGGCGTTCTTGAAACTCCTGAACTTTTCCAAGGCGGTGAAGTCCTTGCGAACGACGGCTTTCCTGGCCAGCAGTTCATCGATTCGGATCCGCAGATCGTTGAGTTCCTTGCCTGAGATCGGCGCGGCGAGTTCGAGGAGCGTAGCCTTGACGCCGCCCCCGGAGACGACCACCTCTTCGAAACCGGCCAAAAACTGCCCGCCGATGACCGCTTCGAACGTAGCGCCCTGCTGTCCGCCGGCGGGGTAGACGTAACCGATATGCAGGCTGCGTTGCTGCGCCTCCGCCGCCGGCGCCACCGCCAGCAGAGCCAGCCCAAACAGTGCAAAACGTCGGAAGAGGACCATGGAAGGCTCCTATGCTCGTTGTTACATGATTTCCTTGAGTCGTCCGCCGCTGTTGACGCTGTCGGTAGCACCCGGCAGCACGGTGACGGTTTGGCCCTGGGGATGGGGCAGCTTGCCCTGGGCGTCGATCCCGAGCAGTTCGTACATGCTGCCGATGAGGTCGACCGGGTACACGGGGCGATCCTTGACCTCCTCGCCTTTCTCGGAGGACGAACCGATCACCTGGCCGCCCTTGAACCCGCCGCCGGCAACCAGGACGGAGAAGACCTTGCCGTAGTGGCCGCGGCCGCCGTTCCAGGGCGCCTCCCACTGCACACGCGGTGTTCTGCCGAACTCGCCGCAACACCAGACGATCGTGCTTTCCAGCAGTCCGCGGGCCGCCAGGTCCTCCAGGAGCGCTGCCAGGGCCTTATCCAACTCCGGCAGCTTTCGCTGCATGGTCTGGAAATGCCCTTTGTGCGTGTCCCAGCCGTTGTAGTTGATCGTGGTATAGGGAACCCCTTTTTCCACCAGCCGCCGGGCCAGCAGGCAGGACTGGCCGAACGTGGTGCGGCCGTAGCGTTCGCGCAATTCCTCCTTCTCTTGCCCCAGATCGAACACCTTTCCCGCGTCGCCGAGGATCAGATCGTAGGCCTGCTTGTCGCACTGTTCCAAAGCGACCATTTGCGGATCGTCCGGCATGGCGTGCTCCAGGGAGTTGAGGGTCGCCAGCAAGCCGCGCCTGGCTTGTTGCCGCTCCTGGGTGATTCCCTGGGCCACAACCCCTTCCACGACGAAACGGGCTTGGGCCGGGTCGCCCCCCGTGGCAAACGGCTTGTAGCGCGTCCCCAAAAAACCCGCTTCGGAGAATCGTCCCTGCGGCTGGGTCACTACGATGTAAGGCGGGATGAGTCCCTCGTAGCCGGCGCTATAGCCTTTGAACAGCGAGACTACGGCGCCGACGCACGGATAGACCTCCCGGCCGCCGGGTTCCCTCGCGGTCTGCACCATGTACGACGCTGTTTCATGGCCGTTGATGCCGTGGGTCATGCTGCGGATGAGTGAATACTTGTCGGCCTGCTTAGCCAGCAAGGGAAGCAGTTCGCCGACTTGCATCCCGTCCACGTTGGTGCGGATCGAGCTCTTCAGCGGGCCGGAGTAGTCGGAGCCCGCTTCCGGCTTGGGATCGAACGTGTCGATATGGCACGCGCCTCCCCAGAGCCAGACTTGGATCACCGACCTGGCTTTGGCTTTGGTCTTCACTGGCGCCGCCGGAGTCCGGCCGTAAACCGTGAGGTGATTGCCCAACAACAATCCGAGCCCGGCAACGACGCCGTCTCGAATCGCGGTGCGCCGGGAGATCGTCCCGCCCATCAAGGATTCGATCAGGCAGCGGTCTTTGGTGCTCATCATTTCACTTCCTGTTTCACTGGCCGGGACAAAACGGCGACAGGCACCCTCGCTCTGCCGTATTTCCAAGCGGATCCGGCAATGGCCGGGAGCCAGCCCCCGCTTTGTCAGGGCCTCAAGTCTAGTGCCGGTAAAGGAACTCCGCGCTATTGATCAGAGCCCAGGCGACGTCCATCGCGGCTTCGCCCTTGGATGAGGCGGACTGGACATATTGTTTCACGGCGGTCAACTCCGCGGGCGTCGGCCGGCGAGAAAGGATGGTGAGGTAGAGCTCGTTGATCACCTCGCCGGGCCGCGCCGACTCGCCGGCGCTGCCGAACTTGCCCGCTTTCTTGCCACTGCGCCGGGGCGGGTCGGGCGCGGCGGATTGAAACAAGGCCCGCAGTCTGGGGCCTTCCTCGATTTTGCGCTGGATGTGGCTCGAGTTGAGCAGGTGCAGCCGCTGATCGGCGGTGGGCCGATTGCTTCGCTCCGATTCCAATCCGGTATCGCGCGAGGGGCGTCCGAACTGTTCGAGGAAGGGACTGGTGATGCTGCCGTCGGGCAGGGCAATCGAGCGCTGGCCTTCTGGAATGTAGGTGAAGGGCTCCGGAATGGGACTCGAATACGGTTCGGAGGTGCCGGTGATCTGGTTCAACGCGTCGATCAGCACCTCCGCTTCCAGCCGCCGCAACGGATAGTGCGCGAA
>JABWBD010000510.1 GCA_013360685.1 Pirellulales bacterium | reverse complement strand
GCCAGGCCGCCAACCGGGTCGCCGCGCGGTGACGGAACTGCCACAGGGTCCAGGCCGCGACCGGCGGCAACAAGAGCACGCCGTGAAGCCGTACCAGCATCGTCAAACCCCAGACGACACCGGCGATCCCAAACTGCCAAGCATGACCGCCCCGAGCCTCTGCCTCGGAAACTGCCAGGACCGCCGCTACAAAGAAGAACGTGGTCAGCATGTCCAAGGCGGCAAGGTGGGCGTGGCCGAACACCCGTGGAGCCAGCGCAACCGCCGCCGCAGCCACCGTACCTGCCAGGGGACCTTCGCGCCGCACGACCGTGATGCCGACGAGAAAGCAAAGCATCCCCAAAGCCAAAGCGGGAGCAAACCGCCCTCCGGAAATCGAGATGGAGCGGATGTCGTCCGGCGCGCCGTCAAACAGGTGGTGTACCCCGCCGAGGATCCAACACCCCAGGGGTGGATGCACCGGCGGCTCATCGGTTTTTCGCTCGAGGTCGCGCCAATTCCCCGCTTTCCAGAAATAACTGAGTCCCTCGTGACGCACCGTCGTCAGCGCCGCCTTGCCGGTCATGACATAGTAGAGCTCGTCGCACGTAACCCCCGGCCCGGTCTGCCCCGGCTGGAGCGTGGCAAGCACCGCGATCGTTGCCAGCACCGCGACTCCCGCCGGACCAAGCCACGATCGGGTGGGGCGTGGCCGCGACGGTACGTCAGGCTGGGACGTGGACGAAGCAGCTCGACGGTGATTTCGCACGTGGGTTCCCGACGGATAGAAACGAGGACCTCGCTTGACTGGCGTTGGGCTCCGCGTTTCGCGAGGAGAAGGGGAGGTTGCCCACCGGCAATCCACCTTCGCACCTTGGCCGCCACACGCCCTTGCCAGCAGGGGACTGGTATTATGCTAGCCCCGGGCAGTCCACAATGGCAAGTTGCCGACCTGCTGTTCTTGATCCTCGTTCCATTCGCGGGAGAGGCGGCCCGCCTGACCCGAACGAGGGTGTGTATCATGCGTCTTCTTTGATTACGATAGAGACGGAGCAAGTCGAGCACTGCGATTCAGATACCCTTCGAGTCGAGCCGTGGCCGAAGACCACCAGCGTATGTCAACCGGGGTCAGAATTGTTGGACAGCACCCATTGGCCACAGACGCCGCGGGACGCTTGCGATCGCGGATCGGGACGGTGTTTCCATCGCACAGGGTGGTCGTTACGCTGCCGGGGATCCACGCGACACAACGACTAGCCTATCTGGAATTGCTCAACGAAGAACGCGAGCAGCAGGGGCGCTCGCCCCTGTCGCGGCACGAGCAATCCGAGCTTTGGGACGAATCGGTCGACCTGATCTTCGACCCCGACGCGATTCTGATCCGCCCCGATCCGGCGAGAATGCAACTGGCTTTCCAGGCCGACGAGGTGCTGCAGGAAATCGTATCCAAGTACCGCATCCGCTTTCTCTATGCCCTCAACGAGCAGGTCCGCGATGCGGTGAAACGCCGCGGCGAGTGCTGGCGAGTGTCGCCCCTGCCCCGGTCGGCAGCCGAGATGCGACAGATGGTTGCCTCCTCCCGGATTGCCATTGCGGGGAGGGAGATCTACTACTACAACCGCGTCACCGGCACTCGCTTTCTTACCTGGGACGAGTTCGACCGCCTTGGAATGCTTGAGGATGCTGAACTGCAGAAGCACCTCGTCGAGATTGCCGACTTCTCGGCGAGGACGAATCCCCACGGGAGCCCCGAAATCGCTTTTTTCGTGGCGGGCAAGCGGTTCTCCAAAGCGGATTTCGCACGGTACGATTTCCGCGCGATCGCGCCCGAGTTGCTCCACCAGGCCTTTGACGATCTGCGCGCCGCCTTCCACGAAGCGGTGCCGCCGGAGTTGCGCCGCGACGATCCCAACGACGTCGTCTGGCGAAACCGCATGTGCGCGGCCCTGATCGGACGGGAGGAGGACGTCGTCTCCGAGGAAACCCTCCTCGGGCTCAGTCCCGAGTTTTACATGCAGATCGAATGGCTTCCCGGCGGCCGCATCGAAGAGGGAGAGCTGATCTTCGATCCGATTTTCGAGGAACCGAGCCATTCCGGCCGGAGCGCGGATGTCTTCGGCCTCTGCGACGATAAGGCCCGTAAGTTCATCTTCAACTTCGTGCGCGAGCATGGGGATCTGGAATACGTCAACATCGGCCGGGTGATCAATTCGCTTTCGCGCCGCAGGCCCCAAGACCGTGGACGGCGCGACGTCTACATCGCCCAGATCAAGCTCCGAGACGTGGAAAAAGAGATCATCAGCATCCTCCGCATGCAGAAGTGGGGCATGCGCGAGCACCTGGACCAGGGCAAATCGCTCTTGGACGCGATGATCGAGTCGGAGGAGTACACGGAGTACATCCTCGACAGGCGCCTGGGATGCAAGCAACTGGGCATGAATCTCCCCAGCCGCGTCACCGCCCGCAAGATCAGTGAACGATACCAGGGCGCCCAGACCGGCTGCAACGGAATTACGATCTGGTCGCCGTACTTCGAGCGGGACTACATCCACGGGATCGCCACCGACAAGACGCCGCAGCACAAGTTCCAAAGCGATCGCTACGCCTTCGAGTTTGCGCGCCTTCTCGGCGCGGCCGCCGCCCCCAACTTGATCGTCGGGCGCTGCGATCTCGCGATGCGGGTCTTGTTCGACGACGGCGACGAAGTGATCGTCGAAGACGCCGCGGGCATGCCCAGGGAGCTGGTCGTGGCGGACCAGACTGGTACGTTCTGCGACTACCTGCGGGACTTGCAGGCCGTTGCGCAGGAGTACGCCGTCCCCGTCAATCGGCGCCTCGAATTGGTCTCGGATCGCGAGGGGTTCGCCCGCATCTACCTTACGGCCTTTCTCAAGCGGTTCTCCAACATCCAGCGGGAGTACCGCAAGCGTCGCCGGGCGTTCGACACGCTCTTCAAGCATCGGCGGCGGGACGAAGCCGGCAGCTTTGCCTACCGCTGGGAGAAGGTCCTCGAACGGTTGGACCGCGCGGACCCGCGAGAGATCCAGGAACGGATCCGCGACAGCCTCGACGTCGACCTCGTGCGGCCGCCACGTCCACACCACGCAGCCGTACCCGCAGCCTTGGGGCCCTAGTAGAGGAACTCAGTTCGGCTTGACTGCGCCCGGCGGCGATTCGGACAAGACCGGCGGGGGCGCCGGCGGCAGCCGTTCCGGCGCCAGCCCGGCCGCGCTGCCGTCGGTGGGCCAGCGCAGAGGCGGATTCTCCTGGTCGGAGTGGTCCAGCGTGTAATCGGCGGCCGTATGCGCGCTCACCGGTTTGTCGGCGGCGGGCAATTGCTTCCATCCGACAAGGTTCCGCAACGGCAGGATCTCGCGGTCCGGCGTCCAGTGCGACTCCCAGGCGGCAAACGGCATCTGCTCCGACCTCTGGCTGGGATTCAGCGGCGAGATGGCCCAGAAGACCGTGAACCCTTCGTAGAAATTCCGATAGCCGTCCCACGATACCCGCTGCTGGGCCCCGGCCACATCGCCGACGCCGTTCTGCTCGACGAGCGCCGCCGCTCCCGATCCCACGAGAATGCTGTCGGCGCAGCGGATCTCGACGGGAAGTTGATAGGGGGCGAATTCACCCTGGTTCAACTGGCACAGCCCGCGGCCGACCGCGGCCGTCAGATGCTCCAAATCGACTTGGATCGCCTCGCTCGGCTGCGGCGACTCCTCGCCTCCATTGGCCACCAAGAACCATTCGGTCGTAGCCAGCAGGCCGTTCTTCCAACTCACCTCGGCCGACTGCATCATCTCCGACTGAAACAGCGTGGCCTCTCCGCGCGCGACGCAATCGACCAGGGCCACGGTCACGTGTCGGGCCAGCCGCGCCTGGTCTCCCAGAACGGTGGCCACGGCAGGGTTCGCCTTCAGCCGGAGAAACGCCACATCCGAGTGATACGCCGCGCGGCCGCTGGACGCGTTGAAGATCGTCAGCCAACATCGCTCCAGCCGGACCGTCTCGGCTTGGCCGATCTCAAACAGCGACCAACTATCCGCGGGCAGGTCTCTCGGCACGCTCAATTCCACCGCCACATTGATCATCGTCAGCCGGCTGCCGCTGAGCGTAAACATGCTGCGAGGGTATCGCAACGGATCGATGTCGGTTGGCTTGGGTTGGAAGGCGACCAGCGGTTGGTACCCATCGCCCGCGCGAATCGTGATCTTCAGCCCGGGCAACTCGATCGGCGACTCCTCGCGGCGGCCATTGTATCGCAACTCGATCACATCGCCGCTGGCTGCCGTGGCACAGGCGGCCTTGAGGGTCGAGAAGGTGTTCGGCGCGGCGCCCTCACCATCGACAATCAGCGGCCCGGTTCGGCCGGGCAGTGCCGGTGTGGCCATTTCGAGATTCGTCAATCCGTGGGGAACGCCGATTGCCGCAAACAGCCCGCTTGGGTTCTCCTCCTCCGAAGACCCCAGCGACAAGCCCTCCAGCACGTCCGGCGGACCGGTCAGTCCGCCTTCGAGCGTCTCCGGTTGAAGGGAAGAGACTCCCGTTTGGGCAGTCGGCGCGGGCGACTTCGCGGGAGCCCGCGACTCTGGCGCCTTCGCTGCACCCGACGGGGACGACGACGCGCCCGCTTCACGGGCGGCAACGAGCGCCGGCTTGGGACCGGCGCCTCGCTC
>JABWBD010000509.1 GCA_013360685.1 Pirellulales bacterium | reverse complement strand
CGTTGCGTTGGAATCGACCCCGACCAGTCTCAGCTTGGACTGCTCCAGCAGGGCCCGAAGCAACTGCCCGCTGCCGATCCCCAGCACGGCGCAGTAGCCTTCCGTGATCTTCGTGCAGTCCAGGATGTTGGCGGCGGCCTGTTTCCACGGCTCTACCACATCGACCGGACCCGTATTCGGGCTTGGGACCACCGATGCGTCGGCGGCCGGCCCGGCGCCGTAGGCGAGGATCTTGCCATCGCCGGTCACGACGACCAGGTGTCCGTTGGCTGCGAGCATCGTTGTCACGGTCGCATTCAGAGGTTGGCTCCAGGCCGGTTTCGGCCGGTCCGCGGGATCGGCGGGAATGTCGACGGCGACCAACCGGCTGCCGGTGTGGCCATAGAGGCGGCCGCCGGCCTTGGCCAGTGCGCTGCCGGCGGGCTTTTTCGCGGCTTCGTCTGTCGCGAGGCGCCACAGTTCCGGCGCATCCCAACGCCACGGCTTGAGGGTCCGGTCGGCCTGTTTTGACTCGTATTCGGAGACGGCGGCGCCGGCGAGATCGTAGGCGTAAAAGACGCCCTGTTCCAAGCCGAAGGCGACACTGCCCGAGATCGCCGAGCGCGCAGAGCAGCCCGGCATGAATTGGTAGGGATGGATGGGGCCTTCGAACAAGTGGAACTTCGCGGCGTCGAAAGCGTTGGGGGCATCGCGGCCGGCATCGGCCCACCGGCTGCCGACTTCGCGGCCCGTGTCCCTATGGACCGCTCCCGCCTGGCCGACGAGGGCGTACTTGTCGGCGGCCACGACACGGCAATCGCCGTTGCGGTAGCCCTGGACGTAGTAACGCAGTTCGCCCGTTCGGATATCCAGCCCGGCCGGCATGGAGCGGCCGTTGGGCACCAGCAGCGTGTCGCCTTGCACGGCAAGATGGCCCTGCGGCGAGAGGCCGCTTTCGCGGAGATCATTGTGGTCAAGCCGAACGTGTTCGATGAGTCCGAGCTTGTCGTTTCGCCAGATCACGCGTCCGCTCTGCGCGTCCACGGCCAGCACGAACACGCCCATGGTCGGCCAGATCCCGGCGGCGCAGTACACGGCGCCGTCGACCACGACGGGCCCGCCGCGGACCGGCCAGAAGGAGACGAGGCGGTTGTTGCCTAAATGCCGCCGGTCGGGCCGGTCCTCGGGCGCGCCGCGGACCTTCCAGAGCAACCGGCCGTCGTCGGCGCGGAGGCAATAGAGGTAACCGTCGTCGGACCCGAAATAGATTCTGTCCTTGGAGGCCGCGGGAGCCAGGCGAACCGGCCCCTCGCTCGAGAAATGCCACCGCTGTCGGCCTGTCGACAGGTCCAGCCCTCTCACGCTGCCGTCGATCATCGAGCCGACCAGAAGCAAGTCGCCCACGATGATGGGTTCGTAGGAGGGGTCGAATTGCAGGCGCGGCTCATTCGGCCAGGCCGCCACCGGCCGCGGCATTTCGACGGTCCACCGCAGCGCGAGTTGATCCGGGAGGTCCTCCTCCGTCGCCGCACTGCGGCCCGGGTCGTGCCGCCACATGGGCCAGTCCGCGGCCGGCAGCAGGGACGCCGAGACAAGCGTCGAGAGGAGCGAAAGCCAAAGTCGAATGGTGCATTGCATCGCCATGTCTCCGGTTTAGGGAGGAGCGGATCGGTGTTCCTGCCGGTAACGCTTGCCCGCCATGCGCGCGGCCCGCTCGCTCGAACCGCAAACCGAAAGCGCGTGTGAGGACCGGCGTCTGTCTTCAACCGCAACACGAGGGTCTCCGCCTTGCGGTTCAACCTACCGCGCCTAGACCGCTCGCGGTAGAGGTGCTTGCACCGCTTTGCCCCAGGCTCGCAACACGCTCGCCATGCGGCAGCCGGGCCCGCGGTCAAGAAACAGGCCCACGGGACGAATCCCGTGGGCACGGAGAACCGCGCGATGAAGGAGTTGGAAGACTACCAGGCAATTTCCAGGCTCATGGTCAGACCATGATAGAAGAGCGTGGCATTGTTGTTCAAGTCGGGCAGGCCATTGAGATTGAAGTCGATTTGATCGGGAGCCAGCGCGACGCCGGGGACCCACATCAGGTCATATCCTAGTTCGACCACGCAGTGAGGCGAAAGCCGGTAGTCGGCCATGAATCCCAGCTCAATGGCAGCGGCAGCTCCTTCGTCGTCGGCGGAGCGGGAAACCGCGACGCGCGGGCCAAGACCATCGTGCGTGGCATTGAGTTGGTCGGCGAAGATCTGACTGTCCTGCTCGGCCAGGTTGATGAACGGCGCCACCCGAAAACGGCCGCCCCAGCTCCATCGGCAGCTCCGGAACACGAGATCCGTTCCAAGCTGAAATCCCAAGAGGGTATTGCCGGCGTCGATCAGATAGTCACCCGATGCCTGGAACGGTTCAGCCGCCTGGCGGAATGCGACCGTTCCGCGACTGCGCATGGCAAACCCGTCGTCGATGGTCATCGCGCGAAGGCCAAAGACGTGGGAGACGTAGCAGCCCGGCTGGCACTGCCGGACCCATCGGCCGTTTGGCTGCAGCACGAGGCGGTCCGCCCTTGCGCGCGGCCGCACCCAATAGTTCAATTCAATGTTATTGACGCTGTGATCGTAGTCGACCTGGACGGTGTCGGCGCCTTGGAAACCGATCACTTCTTCCGGAAAGGGCGTGACCAGGTCGCCGCCGAAGCGGTAGAGCAGGTTCGGCGTGTCCTGGTTGTCTTCAACCGAAATGGCATGCAACGCGCTGGCGCCGGCGTCAACATCCCACTGGTTAAGGCCCCAGAAACTGACCTCGACGAAACGGTCGTTGTTGCAGGCGTCGCGGCCGATGTACCGGCCCAATTTGGCAAGATAGCCGGGAGCGATGTCGAACGTATCCGACTTCGTGCTCAACAGTTCGGGGTGAGTGTTTGCGTCGACTTCCCGAAAGACCAAGCCCTCGTGGCGAGCCCGGTTTCTCGTCAGGATCCGGACCCCCTGTTCCAGGTACCAGCAAGGCGGGTTGCAGCTTCCCTGGCCGCAGATGCCGCAGCACGTCGTCGCCGGCTCACAGGGTGGAGTGCCCGGAGGCGGCGGCCCCCAGGGGTTGTCGGGATTGAATTCCGGCGTCGGAACGGGGCTATCGATGGGGAGCCCCGAAGCAGGAACCGCATAGCCCGGCCCCATGTCCACCCGGCCCACATCTGTTGGCTCTGCCGAGTTTGCCCGGCCGCCGGAACAAGGCACGGCGAGCAGAACAGCGATCCACAAGAGCGGCTTCCAGGATTTCACCACAGTGCCTCCCCTACCACGGGCGAACGCCCCATGCGGCCCGGAGCATTCTCTCAACGTGCTCAGATGGCCCCACAAATGCCTAATCGGCCAACTCCCGCCCGCAGAACAGGAATAGCCGCCAAAATCCGCAAATGAGCTACATTCGTCACGATCAGCAGGGTCCATCTCCAGCAACCAATGGCCCCCTTTCTTCCCGTTTGGCCCACTTCATCGCGCGTGCTGTCGAGCCATTGGCTGGTATCTCCCTCCAGCAAAGGAACATTTGGGTTGTGCCGCTCGCCAGCCGCCGTGATGTCTGGTACCATAATTGCTTTGCTTTTTCGCCCTGGCCCACCCTGGGGAATCCCACGCGTCCACAAAAAGGTGATGTTTCATGGCTCTTGATACATATTCCCCTTGTCCTGGTGGTACAGGCAAGAAAGTCAAATTCTGCTGCAATGACCTTGCCGGCGAATTGCAGAAAATCGACCGGATGCTGGAAGGCGAGCAGGTCCAGGCGTGTTTGAGCCACGTCGACGCGCTGCTGACGAAGTACCCGGATCGCGCGTGCTTGTTGTCTACCAGGTCGCTGGTGTTGCGAGCGACCCATCAGGCCGAAGCCGCCGCGCGCGCGGTCGAGGAATTTCTCCAGAAGCACCCGAACAATCCCGTCGCTCTTGCCGACGCGGCGATCCTGGCCGCAGAGGAGGAGGGGGGAGAGGCTGCGATGCGGCTTCTGCAACGGGCCCTGACCGCCTCCGGCGAGGCCTTGGAGATGCGTGTTTATATGGCGATGGGCGAGGTCGCGGAAGCCCTGGCGATCGAAGGCAATATCCTCGCAGTGGTGGCGCTCCTGGATACCCAGATCGCTCTGCAGCCCGACGATCCTCGTCCCAGGGAGATGCTGCTGGAATTGCGGCAGTCGATGAGAGTTCCCCTTTTGATGAAAGACCATCGCTGGGCGCCGGAAACTCCCGAAAACGTCCCCTGGAAAGCACGGTACGAGGAGGCCGTTTCCGCGTCCCGAGAACTGCGGTGGTCGGTGTGCGAAGAGCGGTTGACCAGGCTGGCCGGCGAGGTGGGTGATGAACCGATCGTCTGGCGCGCGTTGGCAGCCATGCGGGGATGGGTCGCGGACAAAGAAGGCGCCATGGACGCCCTCCACAAGTACGCCTCGCTCCCTGTGCCGCTCGACGACGCCGTAGAGGCGGAGGCATTGGCGCGACTCTTGCTCGACGATCCGCTGGGCGATCACGAAGACGTTTTCACGGTGACGTACGCCGTCAACGACGTGGACCAGTTGCAGACGGCGCTGGCCCTCTCACGGCAAGTCGAAGCCGTGCAGGTCAACCCGGCGGAGTTGACCGAAGAAGATCAACCGCCGCCGAGGGCGGTCTACCACCTGTGCGACAGGGCAGTTCCCGAAGCTGGAG
>JABWBD010000508.1 GCA_013360685.1 Pirellulales bacterium | reverse complement strand
CTTCGGCAAGCCGGGTTCGGGCAAGACGCATTGCCTGTGCGCGTTGGCCGAGCGTCTGGTCCAACAGGGCCGTCCGATGTTGTTCACCACTTGCGGCCTGCTAGTCCAGAACTTGCTGGCAGCCAAACGGGATCTGCGGTTGCAGAAGGCGATCAAGCAACTGTCACGCTTCGAGGGTCTGATCCTCGACGACCTCGGCTACGTACAGCAGAGCCGCGAGGAGATGGAAGTGCTGTTTACGTTACTGGCGGAACGTTACGAGCGAGGGAGCGTGTTGCTGACAAGCAACCTGCCGTTTTCGCAGTGGGAGCAGATCTTCAAGGATGCCATGACCACGGCCGCGGCTATCGATCGCTTGGTGCATCATTGCGTGATCTGGGAGTTGAACGTCCCCAGCTATCGCTTGGAGACTGCCCAGCAGAACCGTCGATCGTCTTCTGCGGCGTCATCCACCACTCCGGAAGCATGACTATCAATTGCACCCGGGAATTCTAATTGTCGCTAAAGCGGAGAAGTAGTTGTCGCCGAACACGCAATCCGCGTTGAGCTCCTCCCCACCCCGCAAGTTGACCACCTGCCCTGACGGTCGTGGCAGTTCGCGACGCGCCGACGCAAACAGGTTCAGACATGGCCCGTCAACCCATCCAGTTAACCGCCGGGGCAAAGAGAGCGCCCATTCCCTCTTGCCGCTCCCCACTCTTGGGCCCAAAGAGAGCGCTCGAAACCGTTGGCTTCGGGGAGCTTCCACGGTTTACATAAAGCCAAAATCGCCCGCTCCTGAATATCGAGGGTGTCGGGCACCATCGCCTCGTATCGGTCCCCTTCGTAAGGCGGCACTTCGAAGTGGGAAACCTCGTGGCAGATATAGGGAACGCGATCTCGGCCACCTGTTTTCAGGGCTTCTTTGGCCTGCTGGCTGTGAGCCGGACCCGGCGGCTCCAGCATGGCCGCGGCCGCTCCACCCGCCGCCGTTTGCAGAAAAGTTCGTCGGGAAAGTGGATGGTCCATTGCAATCTCCGCGGTTTCAATTCACGCCGCCTCGCCCTTGCCACAGGGAGACAGCCACAGCCTCTCGATGGGGAGTCTAGTTGTCAAACCGGGCCATGTCAAATATCCCATCCGGTGCAAACCGGTTTGCACCTGTCGGGTTGTTCCACCGGTCGCCTGTGGTCTCCATGCGGCAACGGCGGACAGGCACCATAATGCCATAGCGATTCCGGAGGAAGGCGGGCCCACGGGAGGAGGCTTGTCGTCGCCGCCATCGTCCGGCGGTGGCTGATCCTCGCCTCCGCGCTTGAAGACGTAGATGCGTTGGAAATGGAGCCGCTGTAGAGTATCCGGCGGAAGATCCCGAGCTGAGTCCATCGAGCGGCTCCTCCCAATAGGTCGGACGCACGAAGTTCCTTCGCCCGAGTGAAAGGGCGTACTCCCATTCCTGCCGCACGTATGTGGAGAGCATGGCGGCCCGAGACCAGAAAAGCTGGAAGAAGCCGACGTTCCTTAGCCTCGGCCGACCGGCCGACGATTGCCGAGAAGTCCCCGAGACGGGCCTGACGTCTCGGGGATTCGAACCGATTAGTCCGCCGCGCGGACTGCCGGTCGACCTTTCACAGGAAATCCGTGCCATGGCCCGGGATCCCAACGATCCGGAGACATGGGAGAAATACAGCCTCTTCGGGCACTCATGGCTGTTGCTCAAGGAACTCATCGATTTTCCCTGGAAGGAGCATTTGTCCTGTATACTCCGGCCGCGTCTTGCCGATCCATCGGATTACCGAAACAGCAGGGCACCGCCATTGGCTTTCACCCCACACGAGGAGTACTGTTTTGGAATCGTCGTCGCAGCAAGGCACCCAGGTCGTTCATGCCCAGTTGAAAACCCTTCAAGAGGAACTGCACAGACTCACCACAAAGGCGAAGCCGACGACCACTCCGACGAATGCGAGGCCACAGGGGATCCACGGCCCAACTCTTGTGATCCGTGGGAAATGACAGGTGACATCTGCCCGGACCGTCTGCTGCCATCGAGCGGCCCGGCGCACGTTCCATGCGGCGTCAACATACGTTCTCATCGCTCGCTGGTTGAATTGCGACGACTGCGCCAGTGGTTCGGCTTTAGTCGTCCTGACGGAATGGAGCGAACCAAATTTCTCGCCGCACACGCTTGATCTGCTGTTCGTGTGTTCCGTCGCCGACGAAGTAGCGGAAGATAATGCCGCCGGTGGTCGTGGGCGATCGGACAATCTCGCTGCCGGGTGCCCGCGGTTCCGGCCAGCCGGGACCAACGAGGACAATGTCGAACCATCGTTTTGCTTGCCGATCATTTCTCACGTAGAAGTTGTGCTATTCAGCGCGAAGCACGAAACCGACGTGTAGGTTCCCGATACCGGGGCGGTAATGCGAAGCGGCCCGTGCGACAGATCATACGAGCACGCCGAAAGCTTCCCCAAGGGGAGCTAACTGGCGGATTCGGGATTGGACCGGTCCCCAGTTTCACCTGGATCAGGAAACCGAATCCGAACGCCCACGCCGCGGCGGGTCTCAACCAACTTGCGGATCACGATCCCGACGTCCGGCGACGGCACTTCGGGAACGAATTATGACGAGATGAGCTATGGTTACGATTCGATGGGTCGGCAGAACATGGTCCGAAGCCCCGGCGGGACGATCACCCGCACGGTGTATAGCGCCTTCGGCCAGGTCGCCTGCGTGTACGTCGGCACCGAGGACAGCGGCGCCACGGACTACGATCCGTCGGCGGGCCGCGAGCCGTGCGACTTGGTCCAGCCCCCGGCGAGCAGTTCGAGTTCCAGCAGCTCCAGCAGTTCGGCCGTCAGCAACAACATGGTGCTGGTGACCGAGTACGAGTACGCCGGCAGCTCTGGCTGCGCGGGCTGCGGCGGCGGAGGAGCCGGTCAGCTTGCCGCCACGGTCCAGTACGTCGACGCCGTGGAGACCCGGGTGACCGAGTACCTCTACGACTGGCGGAACCGGCAGCGGTACGTGATCGCCGAGGCCGACGATGCAGGCCGCGTCACGTTCACCCGGAACCACTACGACAACCTGGACCGGGTCATCCGCGTGGAGCGCTATCACGACGTAGCCGGCGACGGCGTGGATGCGGACGGGGAGCCGAATCCGGACGACGTGTTGATCGCCCGGCAGGAGACGTTCTACGATGACCTGGGGCGGGTCTACTGGACGCGGCAGTACGCCGTCGATCCGGCAACCGGCGCGGTGGGCAACTGTCTGCAGGACCACACCTGGTATGACGGTGCCGGCAACGTGATCAAGCAGCAACAGCCTGGCTCGCAGGCCTTCACCAAGATGGTCTACGACAGCCTGGGCCGCATGATCAAGCGGTACATCGGTTACGATCTCGGTGAACGGCCGGTCGAGTCGAGCTCTTCAAGCAGCAGTTCGTCGAGTGGGCCGGCAGCCGCTTACCTCGATGCGACCAACGTCGAGGGCGACACGATCGTGGAGCAGACCGAGAACAACTACGACGCGGCCGGCAATGTGACGCTGGTGACCGCGCGGCAGCGGCTGCACAACGCTACCGGCACTGGTGAGCTGACCTCGCAGTCCGGTGCGCAGCCGAGGGCGCGCGTGAGCTATGTGGCCCTGTGGTACGACGGGATCGGCCGCTCGATCGCCACGGCCAACTACGGCACCAACGGCGGCACGGCCCTGACGCGGCCGTCTACCGTTCCGGCCCGCTCGGACGACGTCTTGGTCACCTCGACCGAGTACGACTCTACCGGACAGGCGTACAAGACGATCGACCCCGCCGGTCGCGAGGACCGGCAGTTCTTCGACGCCCTGGGGCGGACCATCAAGACGGTCCGGAACTACGTCGATGGCACCGTGGACGCTGATCACCAGGACGAGGACGTGACGGTCGAGATGACCTACAACGCCGATGGGAACCTTGCCACGCTGACGGCGAAGAACCCGACGACGGGTGATCAGTCGACGCGGTACGTCTACGGCACGACGCTCTCAGATTCCGGGGTTGCTCGAAGCGACCTGCTGCGGGCGGAGATCTACCCGGACTCCGACGACCCAGCCGACCCGCTGGGCGATGGGCAGGACGAGATTTACGACCGGGTGGAGTACCGGTACAATCGCCAGGGCGAGCGGACCGAAAAGAAGGACCAGAACGGCACGGTCCACGCCTACGAGTTCGACCGGCTGGGCCGGCTGATCCACGACCGGGTGACGACCGTGGGCACCGGCGTCGACAACGCCGCCCTGCGGATCAGCAGCGCCTACGATGTCCGCGGCTTAGTCGAGAAAAAGACCACCTACGACAGTCCCACCGTCGGCAGCGGCAGTGTGGTCAACGAGGTGGTGTTCGAGTATAATGAGACTGGTCAGCTCATCAAGGAATACCAGGAGCACTCTGGGGCCAAGGACGCCACCACCTTGTACGTCGGCTACAATTACGACACCACGGCCTCATCGGGCGCATTCACCAAGGGCCTGCGGCCCAGCTCGGTTCGCTACCCGAATGGCAGGCTGGTGCACTTCACCTACGGCAGTTCCGGCGAGATGAATGACGCACTGAACCGCCTGGCGGCGATCAATGACGACAACTCCGGAAGCCCCGGCAGCAGCGTTGCCGAGTACACGTACTTGGGGATGGGCACGATCGTGGTGGAGGATTATCCGCAGCCG
>JABWBD010000094.1 GCA_013360685.1 Pirellulales bacterium | reverse complement strand
GCGGCATTGGCTTCGGCCCGGCGATGCGGCCTTCGCGCGCGTGGACCTGGTCCGCCGGATTGCTCCTGCTCGTTGCGACCGGCATCGGACTGGCGGCAGGTTGGATGAGCGAGGATGCCCGCGCCGCCGCCTTCTTTTGCACGGGAGGTCTGGTGCTCGGGGCCTCGCTGGTCCTGGTCTGGACGCAACTCCGGGGCGGGACCACCGGACCGGCATTTGCCGCGGGCCGCGGCAACCTGCCGCGCCTCGCCGTTCGCAATGCGGCACGTCATCCCGGCCGAAGCACCCTGAGCATTGCCATGGTCGCGTCGGCCTGCTTTCTGATCATCGCCGTCAGCGCGTTCCACCTCGACCCGGTCGGCCGCGCGCCTCAACGGTCCAGCGGCAACGGAGGCTTTGCCCTGATCGCCGAGACCTCGCAGCCGGTTTACCAGGACCTGAACACCGCCGCGGGGCGCGCGGAACTGGGCATGGCACCCGGGGATGCGGCCATGTGGAAATCGACCCGGATCGTTCCTTTCCGCGTCAAGGCGGGCGATGATGCCAGTTGCCTGAACCTCTACAAACCGCAGCAGCCGCGAATCCTCGGCGTGTCTCAGACGATGGTCCAACGCGGCGGATTCGATTGGGCGGACTCGGATACAGCCATGCCCGACGAGCTGGCCAATCCCTGGCTTCTCCTGGACAAGAATCTTCCGCCGGATCGCGACGGCACGCCCCGGGCGCCGGTCGTCGTTGAGAAGAATACCGCCACGTATGCCCTGCACCTTTGGAACGGAGTCGGCGAAACGCTCGACGTTACCGACAGCCACGGCGGGAAAGTCCGGTTGGTGATCGTGGGACTCTTGAACAACGGCATTTTTCAAGGCGATCTGCTCATCAGCGAACAGGCCCTTCTCGGCCACTTCCCCGAGACAAGCGGATACCGCTACTTTCTCGTCGAGACCCCGCCTCGGCACGTGGGCGCGATCACTGCTGCCTTGAGCACGGCGCTCGGCAGCTACGGGGTGGAGGTCGAGACAACCGGCCAGCGGATCGCCCGGTTCCTGGCGGTTCAGAATACCTATCTCTCGACGTTCCAGAGCCTCGGCGGACTCGGGCTGCTCTTGGGCACGCTCGGGCTGGCCGCGGTCGAACTCCGCAACGTGTTCGAGCGGCGAGGTGAGCTGGCTTTGCTCCGCGCCACCGGCTTTCGCCGCCGGACCCTGGCATGGCTCGTCATGCTGGAAAACGGGCTGCTGTTGGTCGGCGGCCTGGCGGTCGGCGGCCTGGCGGCGCTGGTCGCTCTGGCGCCGCATCTTCTCTCCGGCGGCGCTTCGATTCCATGGGCCTCGTTGGCCGGCACGTTGCTGGCGGTCCTCGCGGTCGGCCTCGCGGCCGGACTGGGAGCGGTCCGCGCGGTCCTGGCGGCCCCGCTGCTCCCGGCACTCCGCGGCGAATAGGGCGACCGGCAGATAATAACTAGCGCGTAGGACGGCCTTCCCAGGCCGTCGCGACGGCCTGGGAAGGCCGTCCTACGGGTATTCTTGCTTCCACCGATCGCCGAACACGCTCCACCCGCTTCCTTCGTTGCGAAACGAACACTTGCGTGCGGCTCTCCGCCATCGTGCCGCAAGACTAGCCGTCAACGCAGGGTATTTACAACCGCAGCCGCAATATCTATCGTAGGGGAGTCAAGACCGTTCCTTTCCCGCGTCCATGTCGTGCCCCGTGCTCGTTGAGAGAACCCCCGAGGAGTTGCGCGATGTCTGACCGATCCGAACCGTCCTCCCCGCCGCTTGCCTGGCTCGATATTCCCAAGGCGACCTTGGCCGCCTTGGCCGCGGGAGGCCTGCTCTGCTGCGCGGGCCGCGCCTATCCCCAAGAGAGCCGCAAGAAAATCCGTCTCGGCGTCGTGGGCGGCGGATTCGGTGCAGGCTTCTGGTGGCACGAGCATCCCAACTGCGTCGTCACCGCCGTGACCGACCTCTACCCGGCCCGCCGCAAGCGTCTGCAAGAGCGCTACCGCTGCGATGCGGTCTACGACTCGCTGGAAATCATGCTCAAGGAGGCGAAAGACATCGACGCGGTCGCCGTCTTCTCCGGCGCGCCGGACCACCCCAAGCACGCGAAGATGTGCTTCGAGCGCGGCCTGCACGTCGTTTCCGCCGTGCCCGCCTGCATGACGCTCGAAGAGGCGGCCATGCTCAAGCAGCTCAAGGAGAAAACCGGACTGAGGTACATGATGGCCGAGTCGAGCTATTATCGGCAGGAGTGCATCTTCGCCAGAAATCTCTTCCAGGCCGGCGGATTCGGCGAATTGTTCTATTCGGAGACGGAGTATTACCACGACGGAGGCGACCCCGACAAGACGACCAGCAACATCGGTTCGCTCGTCTACAATCCCGACGGCACCCGCTCCTGGCGATGGGGCTTCCCGCCGATGCTCTACCCAACGCACTGCACCGGCTTCCTCACCGGCGTGACCCGCGAGAGGATCGTGAAGGTGTCGTGCCTTGGGTGGCAGAGCCAGCAGCCGAAGCTCAAGAATCATCCCCTGCGGACGGAGAACGTCTACAAGAATCCGTTCTGGAACCAGGCGGCCCTGATGCTCACCGACCAGGGGCACATGTCCCGCTGCAACGTCCTCTGGCGGTGCGTTGCCGGCGGCGAGCGCGCCCAATGGTTCGGCGATAAGGCAACCTTCTACATGGCCAACGGCCCGGTGAACCCGAACATTCTCGGTACTCCGGGTGAAAAGGCCTCGCCTGCCCCCGTGCCTCAGTACTGGAAGAGCGACATGCTCCCCGAACCGATGCGGCACGATTCCGGGCACGGCGGCTCGGCAGCCTTCATCTCCGCGGAGTTCATCAATGCTCTTTTGGAAGACCGGGAGCCGGCGATCGACCTCTACGAGTCGCTGGCCATGACCGTGCCGGGCATCGTCGCCCACGAGTCGTCGTTCAAGGACGGCGAGCAACTCCCCGTCCCGCAGTTCGATCCACACAAAGCATAGCGGCCCGACAAGGAGACCTCACATGTCCAGCAGCCAGCAGCCGAACAAGCCCGCGATCTCGCGGCGGTCGTTTCTCGAACTGTCCGGCGCCGCCGCGCTCGTCGCGTCCGGCGACCTCTTGCTCCGCGCCGGCCGCGCGTACCCGCGCGAGAGCGGCAAGAAAATCCGCATGGGCGTGGTCGGCGGCGGGTTCGGATCGACCTTTCACTGGCACGAACATCCCAACTGCGTCGTCACCGGCGTGACCGATCTCTATCCCCAGCGCCGCGAACGGCTCAAGAGCCAGTACAAGTGCGACGCGGTCTACGATTCGCTCGAGACCATGGTCAAAGAGGCCAAGGACATCGATGCCGTGGCCGTCTTTTCCGGAGCGCCCGACCATGTCCGGCACGCCAAGATGTGCATGGACCGCGGCTGGCATGTCGTCTCCGCCGTGCCCGCGTGCGTGAGCCTGGAGGAGGCGGCCTTGCTGAAAGAAACCAAGGAGAAGACCGGCCTCAATTACATGATGGCCGAGTCGAGCTACTATCGCCCGGAATGCATCTTCGCCCGAAACTTCTTCCGCGAGGGCGGCTTCGGCGAACTGTTCTACTGCGAGGTGGAATACTACCATCAACTCTTCGATCTCTCGACCGTGCTCACGAACAAGAATCAGCTCTGCTACAACCCGGCGGGCGAACGTTCCTGGCGGTGGGGCTATCCGCCGATGCTCTATCCGACCCACTCCTTGGGCTACCTTACCGGCGTGACCCGCGAACGCGTGACCAAGGTCTCTTGCCTGGGATGGAAGGGCAACAAGCCCGAAATCCGCGACAACCCGATCATGGCCGACAACGTGTACAAGAATCCTTTCTGGTGCCAGGCCTCGATGATGCTCACCGACCAGGGACACATGTGCCGGTGCAACGTCTTCTGGCTTACCACGGCTGGCGGCGAGCGGGCCCAGTGGTTCGGCGACGGCGCCACGTTTTACATGGGCATCGGCGGCGTGCACGGCGACGTCATCGACGTCCGCGGCAAAGGGGCCAAAGCCGCGGCCATTCCCGAGTACTGGAAATCCGACATGCTCCCCGAGCCGATGCGGCACGCTTCCGGCCACGGCGGCTCGGCGGTATTCATCTCGGCCGAGTTCGTCAACGCCCTGATCGAGGACCGCGAGCCGGAGATCGACCTCTACGAATCGCTGGCCATGACCGTTCCCGGCATCGTCGCGCACCAATCCGCCTTCAAAGACGGCGAGCAACTCCCCGTCCCCTCCTTCGACCGAGAAAAGACCGAACGCGGCTAGACCGCAGAACGCCAATCGGATTGACTAGATGGGGCGATGGAGTACTAGCCTGGTGCGGTACGACGGTACTGGAATCCCGATTCCAGCACCCCATCCCCGCGTCTCCGCGTCTCCCCGTCCCCGCGTCTCCCCATCCCCTCCCTCCCCGCCTCCCCGGAGCACTCCACCATGACCCTTGACGGACGCGCGATCCGCTTCCAGCGCCTGATGGGCGACGGGCGCGCCGTGATCATCGCCATCGACCACGGCCTCTTCGACGGCCCCATCCCCGCCATGGAGAATCTCCCGGCGACCGCCGAGAAGATCAATCCCCTGGTCGATGCGGTTCTGCTGGCGCCCGGCATGCTCCGCCATTGTGCAAGCGTCTTCGCTCGGCCGAAGCGGCCCCTGGCCGTGGTGCGGCTCAATTGGAACACGGTCTACTGTTTCAAGCTCGGTTACACCGCCGCCAGGAGCGTCTACAGCTACGAACCGGCCGACGCCCTGCGTGAGGGAATGGACATCGCGCTGGTTTCGCTCACGCTCCAGACGGGCGACGAAGAGCGCGACGCCGCGAACGTCGAGATCTTCTCCCGGCTCGTCAACGCCTGCCACAACCTCGGAATCCCGGTGATCGGCGAGTATTTTCCCATCGGGCAGGCGGACCTAGCGCCCGACGATTTCCACGCCAACGTGCTTCTCGGCAGCCGGATCGTCGCGGAGCTGGGCGCTGACGCGATCAAGACCTTTTACACCAAAGACTTCCGAGCCGTCACCTCGTCGTGTCCGGTCCCGGTGTTCGGGCTCGGCGCGGAGAAGCTGCCCACCCAGCCCGACGCCCTGACGCTGGCGGCCCGCGAAGTGGCCGACGGCGCCGGCGGCGTCGTATTCGGCCGCAATGCCATCCAGGTCCCCGATCCGTTCTCCTTCCAGGCCGCCTTGTGCGACGTTGTTAAACAGGGAGTCTCCGTAGAACAGGCCGTTGCCCGATATGATCTCCACTAAACCTCGCGTCGGCCTGCTGGCCTTGACCTTGGAGCTTTACGAGCAACTCGCGCCGGGCCTCCGCACCGGGCGCGAGGAGTGGATCCGCCGGGCCGTGCTCCCGCGGCTGGCGGCCGTCGCCGAAGTCGTCTTCGAGCGTGCCGCCTTTCGCGCGGAGGACGTACAGAAAACCGTGGCCGGATTCGAGTCGGCCGGCGTGGATGCGGTTCTAGTCATCTGCCTCACGTACTCTCCCAGCCAGATTGCCCTGCCGGCCCTTCGCCGCACCCCGCTTCCCATCCTCGTCTGGAATACGCAGGAGCTGTTCGCCGTCGGCTCCGCTTTCCGCGGCGAGCAGATGATCGACAACCATGGGGTCCACGGCACGCAGGACTTGTGCAACGTGCTGCTGCGCGCCGGAGTACCCTTCGAGTACGTCACTTCGCATCTCGACGATCCCAACGCTCTCGGGCCCCTGGCCGATTTTTTCGCGGCGGCGGCGGCCGTCGCCGGCCTCCGTCGCGGCCGGCTCGGCGCGATGGGCTATCCGTTTCCCGGCATGGGCGATTTCGCGCTGGACACCACGCACCTGGCCGCAACGCTCGGCTGCCAGTGGACGGCGCTGGCCGTCGAGGAGTACATCGAGCGAGCAGCCGCTGCTCCGGCCGGCGCGGTTGCGGCCCTCGCCGCCGAGTACCGTCGTCAATACGCCGTCGCCTCCGACGTGAGCGACGAAGACCTCGAAAACACCGCGCGTGCGGAACTCTCGCTCCGGGCCATCGTCGCCGAGCGGAAACTGGACGCGCTGACGTACCAGTTCATGGCCTTCGGAGAGGACAGCCGCACCGTAACCCTGCCGTTTGTCGCCGCCGGCCGCCTGATGGCCGATCGTATCGGCTTCGCCGGCGAAGGCGATCTGGTGGGGGCCGCCGGCACGCTTCTCCTCGACCGCCTGCAGCCTCCGGCCGGTTTCACCGAAATCTTTACGGTGGACTTCGCCGGCAACGGCTTGTTCATCAGCCATATGGGCGAGGCCAACGTGGCCCTGGCCCGCCGCGATCGAAAGATCCCTCTGGTCGCTCGCCCCACGCCGATCACCCGCACGCGCGGCCGCCAATTGGCCTTGGCGGTCAGCTTTGAACCCGGCCCCGCCACGCTCTGCGCACTGGCGATCGGTCCGGGGCAGCGATGGCGGCTGCTGGCCTCGCGCATGGAAATCGAGGACTTCGGCCCCTTGCCGGAAATGCCGGTCCCCCATAGCAAGCTCGCTCCTCGGGAAGGCAACGTGCGCGATTGGCTGACGGCCTATGCCAAGGCGGGCGGGCCGCACCACAATGCCCTGTGTTTCGGCGATGCTACTGGCAAAATCCGCGCCGCGGCTCGGCTCCTCGACGCCGACTACCTGGAGATCTGAACCATGTTCCTCGGTTTGGACCTGGGCACGACGAACGTCAAGGCGGTCGTCGTCGGTCCCGACGGCCGCGTGGCGGCGCGGGCGTCCGTCCCCGTGAATCGCTACTGCACGCCCGATGGCGGCGTCGAACAGGATATCGACGAAATCTGGCAGGCCGCCTGCCGGTGCATCTCCCGCGCCGCGAGCCAGGTCGACGCCCCGGCCATCCGCTCCCTCGGCATCTCAAGCCAGGGCGGGGCGTTGCAGTTGCTCGACGGCCACGAGCGGCCCGTCGGCCGCGTGATCAGTTGGCTCGACGGCCGCGGGCACGAGTTCGACCGCCATCTCGTCGAGGAACTTGGAACGGACTATCTCGTCGAGCACCTCGGGTGCAACCTCAGCGCCATGACGCTTGGCCAGATGTTGCGGCTGGCCGCGCAGGAGCCGGACGTGCTTCGTGCCGCAAGATACGTCGGCTTCGTCGGGGACGTCGTCGCCGGCCGTCTCTGCGGCCGGCGCGCGCATGATCCAACGAGCCTCTCGATCGGCATGCTCTACAATCCCTGGCAGCAGCGGCCCGACGCCGAGGTTCTCAATCGCGTCGGAATCCGTGCCGACCAGCTTGCCGATCTCCTGCCCGCCACCACCCCAGCCGGCAAGCTATGCCCGGCGGCGGCCGAGGCGACGGGGCTCGTGCCGGGTATTCCCGTCTCGCCGGCCGTGCACGACCAATATGCCGCCTCCACCGGCGCCGGATCGGTTGCGGAAGGAGACGTCTGCCTCGGGACCGGCACGGCGTGGGTCCTCGTCGCCAACGCGGGCTGCCTTCTCCGTCCCGCGACCCCTGGTACCTTCGTCTGCCCGCACCCGGTCGCCGGCATCTATGGGCACTTGCTCTCCATGACCAACGGCGGCTCGGCCGTCGATTGGGCGATCAATCTGCTGGGCGGCCGCGACTGGTCGGCAGAGACCATCGACGAGGCTCTTTCGGCCGTGCCCGCCGGCAGCGATGGCCTCTGCTTCTGGCCGCTGTTGTCGCCCGGCTCCTGGGCCATGGCGTTCGGCGAGCCGGGCGCGCGGATCGACGGCCTCCGCCTGACCCATACGCCCAGGCACCTGCTACGGGCGGTCGTCGAGGGGCTCGCCTGTGAACTGTCCCGCCATCTGGGCTTCCTGATGGGGGCCGGACTGCCGATCCGGAGGCTTGTCCTCTGCGGCAGCGCCGCCGCGAGCCGCGTCACCCCGCAGATCGTTGCCGACGTGACCCGGCGTCCCGTGGCCTGCATCGCCGAATCCGCGATCAGCGCCTTCGGCGCCGCCGTGATCGCCCGCGACATGCTGGAGCCTGATATCCCCTTAGGCGAGTTGGCCCGGCGCCTGGCCCCGGAAAGCCAAACCGTGCAGCCCTCCACCGACGCGCCGGTTTACGAAACGCTTCTGCGGAGATATCGGAGAGCGTTCTCTGAGTAACCCGAAGACCGCAGCATCTACGAATCCGCAGTCTCTCCGACGTCCTGGTGCACCACGCTGTTCACCGACTCCAAGGTCGCGGAACACGCCAGGCTGCGTGCGATCACGTAGAATCTGGTTCGCCCGCCCTCGGTCGGATCGAAAGCGACGTTTTCCAGATGTTCGATCGCACAAGCACCTGCGAGCGGCGACTGCCGCACATCGGCAGCTATTTCTCGATCTGGCACTCCGGCAGGAATTGCCGAAGTCTCTTCACGCTGTCGTCGCTGACTTGCGTCCCGTGGAGAGCCAGCATCTGCAATCGGGTCATCCCATCCTCGCCCCAGGTAATACCGTCCTCGGAACTCCGCGATCATTGCCCACGAAGGGCGTTGAGATGCTGTTCCCGCTTGCTCGCGATCTTGCCGAGCAACTGGGGCAGCCGTTGCGCAAGAAAGGTGGAGAATCCTTCCCCCGCCCGCATTTCCTCCAGCGGTAGAGCTTGGATCAGGTCAAGCCCTCGCGCGAACGCGTGCACGCCCTCAGGACTGGCTGCGCAAGCGGCGAGGCCTTCTACGGTCCGGAACACTGGCCGCGGCGAGGACAACTGCTCACTCAGCCATTCGCGCAGGACCAGGATCATGATGCTCAGATGCTTGGCATCCTGTCGTCCAGCCTAGCCCTCCATCTGCTAGCTCTCCTCATCGGCGTCGGCCAGATCGCCCGGCCAGACGAGCTGTCGAGGATCTTGGATGATCCAGAGGCGAGGGTGCAGAATCCGGTCTACCGCCGCCTGCGCCTCATCGGGTGGTAGAGCCTGCAATGCGGCACGGTCGGCTTCTTTGAGCCGCGAGAACTGCTCGAAAGTGATGAGGGGCCGATTGGCGTCTTCGGGACAGCTCATGGGATAGCTCCGGCAATTCCTTGGATCCACTTTCACCCGTCGCACAACTTCGGCAATGCCACATCGAGGCCCTAACTCAACTCCCCTCTCCCGTTTCGGGAGAGGGGCAGGGGGTGAGGGCAGTCGAAGTTCTGTTGGAGCCTCATTGGCACCGGGCAATGCCTTACCCTTAAAGTCTACCCAGTTTGGGCTCGTCCGGCCACCAGGGTCCCAAGTAGGTCTACCAGACCGGCCCTGCGACTCGCCAGGCGATGGCGACCGCGGCCCGCTGGTCGCCGCAATGATCGCCATCGGCGCCGAGAAACCGCTCTTGCGACTGGTGGACCACGCACTTGCATCCGACAGCTACGACTTGACCGACGCGCACTTGGCGGCGATCTTCACTCTCCAACGGCAGCCTGCCAAACGGTCGGCCGATAGGGCGTTTTCGCGTTGGCTTGCCGCCTGCCGCCGCGAACTGGAAAAACGCATGGCCCAGGCCCCGCAAAAGCCGGCCGATTACCGCCGCGCCGCTCAACTGTTCACTCAGGATTGCCCCCGTCTCTTTTTCTTCACCCCGGGGATCAAGTTCTCTATCCGTCGCGTCGCCGCACGGTCCACCGGCGTGCCGGCACCGCTTCCACCATCTGGAGACTGCCGCTGCTGTTGACCGTGCTGCGGATTTTCCCGATCCACGACTCCACGTCGTCGACGGACACCGTATATTCCTGCCCCTTGGCGGTCGTAAACACAAGGATTCGATCGTTCAGCCCGAACTTGGAACGCGCCACGGAAGCGAGTTCATCGAGCCGAAACTCCTCAGTCTTCCCGCCCGCCATCGCCACACCCGCCAACCCGCCGAGCAGCCCCATGAGCGCGCCGAGTGCGCCGAACCCGATAGGGCGTATCAAGAGACGCTTATTCGTAAGCGTCAATCTCCTGCTCACGACGTTCAGTTTGCCGCGCAGATGTTGTGCCAGTGTCTCACGGACGATCACCTCTTGGGGCAACAGCGAGAGCTTTCCCATGGTCACCCTCCTCATTCGGTTCAATTGAAACGGCAGAACACGCGGACTTGCCGGCCCTTGTCCAGGCGGTGAGCCTGCTTGACGACTTCAACGAGCGAGGCGGGGGCGGCGGAGCACGCGTGGCGGCAACTTAGTGCCGGACTGCGAAGCCATGGAACATAGCTCACAGCGCCCCGGACCGTCAACGGGAGCAGACCCGGGAGGGCGCCCACCAGGGCCTCACGATCCAGTCGGCCGACGGCCAGAGCACGCCCCTGAGGTTCCGCTCCGCGGTCTTCCCGATGACCGATCCAATGACGACGCCCACAGTAAGTCTGACCGCAGGCTGGTATTGGGAAAACAACGCCAGTCCCGTCGTCCACCTTCGCCATCTGGACCGTGCTCGATGGCCTAGTCACGTCGCCGCTTGCCACCGGCAGAACCGGACCATGTCGAGCTGACCAGCCACGGATGTCGCCGATGATCGCGATCGCTTCTTCGCTGCTGCCGACGACGAAGCGATGGGCGTCTGCGCGACCGCTGCGCGAACGGGATTCAGCTCCACGTAGACATAATGGCATAGCCACAGATGTCGATGGAGAAGATGGCCGCCAACTCCTCGGGCCGTTGGCGAATCCGCGTCTTGTGATGCTCGAAGGATCGGCACGGCACCGGGTCTTCGCTACAGCGCCGGCTGCGAAGCGGCGCACGAGAATTGCCAGGGGTGCAAACCCCTGGTCTGAATTGCCCTGTGCGGTCCGTTCAGCCTTGAAAAGGCGGTACTGTCGGTCGCTTTTTCGGCGTGGTTCAGAAGTCATCGTTCGCCAAGGAACGTCTTCGCCGATCCACCCCTGCGTGCGGAGAGAGAACGCACTCAGTACTGTGTACTCCGTGCTGCTCCATCCCGGCGTCTACAGGGACAACGTCCCAGAGCCACATGCCTGCAAAAGCCAGTTCGGTCCATCCCGGCGTGTACAGGGACATCTTCCGCGGCCCGCCTGCCTGCCGACGCCTGGCAAAGACCTGCCACCTTCGCCTCGCCACTTCCTCGTCCGACCGTCGCGAGCACTGTCAGCACGCTTGACTCACCCCGCGCGCGGAATGGATGAATCGCAGACGCCGCTTTTCCACGCGAATGGTGCGCGGATGGTCTAAAACGATCCGGCCACAGTGGTGATGACGGAAGCAGGCGAGGTTAGTTCAAGGTTTGTTCTTTGCGCCGGCCTCTTCAAGAACGCGTCTGACCTCGGCGGCGGCGCCGAATCCAGATTGACAATACTTCAGCGGCGTCATCCCCTTCTCGTCGCGAGCGTCGAGTCTTGCTCCGCTGTGGACCAGCAACCGGACGACGACCAGACTGCCCGAACCGGCAGCTCCGTGAAGCGGCGTGCAGTGGTGCTCATCGATCGCATTGACATCGGCCTTCGCGGCGATTAGCTGTGCCGCGATCTCGGTGCGCCCCCAGGATGCGGCGGTGTGCAAGGGTGTCTCTCCCTTCCATCCCGTGTAATCGGACTTGTTGCGGAGATTAACGTCACAGCCGGCCGTGAGCAGCGCGGTCACCATTGCACGATGATTCATGTCGATCGCAAAATGAATGGCGGGGTATCCGTCGTGGCCGAGCGTGTTTGCCCGCTTAGGGTCTTGAGCGAGCAACGCGCGCACTTGCTCAACGTCACCGATGGCCACCGCTGAGAAGAGGTCGAGCGTGGCTCCGCGTTTCCTGAGCAGCGCGATGATCTCCCTGAGTTCCCCGTTGTCTTCGTCGGCGGTCGGATCAATCTCGCGCGCAGCCAGTTGCAGCGGCGTCGCTCCGTCATGGCTCGCGTTGGGATTGGCACCGGCTTCCAACAGGAGTTGAATCAGATTCACTCGTTGCGCATCGCGCGCCCACCATGTTGGAACCGCCCCCTGGCACAAGCAACGGTCGAGGATCGCCTGGCGGATCTCCACAGCGGTCGAAGCGAATTTGGGATGCTTGATGATGGCCTCGGCATTGTCGGCTTTCCCGCAAATCGCAGCGACTTCCAGGGCGACCTGTTTCTTGTCGGGAGCCATCACATCGTGAGCGGTGGCAAAGGGGTCAACGCCGCTGTCCAGCAACAGTCTGATGGTTTCCGGAGTACCTTCTTCGGCGGCGTAGTGAAGCGCCGTTGCATCGTCTCCGATGATCCAACCACCGGTGCGACCACCACGCCAGGTGATGCGTGTCTTCAAATCGGCGCCGTGGTCGATCAACAGCTTGACAATTTCTGGATATCGAACAGCCTCCTTGATGATCGGATAACCCCCTCCCCGTTCAAAGTCGTTGACGTCGACGCTGAATTCCTTGATGAGGTATTCGCAAATACTGAAGCGACTGAGCCTTGCCGCCGTTCGGAGCAGGCTTTGCCCTTCAAAAGCGTCAGCCAAACGCGGTGACTGCTTGAGGATCGCCTTGAGCGAAGCGAGATCGTCGAGGTGGATTACGATGAGTGCGTCATACTCGGCGCCCGCGTTCCGATACTCCTCCAAGATGCGCCGCCATTTCGCGCGGTCGGCAGCAGACCTCGCCGACGTGAGTGCCTCGGCCGCACGCTGGGCCGGTGTTTGGCACTGGCTGCGGCAATGTTTCGTGAGGTTAGGTTTCTTGGTCAGGATGAGCCGAACGATTTCGGGATCGCGTGCAAGGTGTAGCGGCGTGAATCCGTTGTAAGCCACGGCATTCACATCGGCGTTGTGGTCCAATAGCCATTGAACGGCGCTGGCCGGACCGAATCGCGCGGCGTAGTGCAGGGGAGTGCAGTCGTCTTCGTCAACCTTGCCGATCCACGCCGGATCTTTCGACATCATGTCGATCGCGGCATCCGCAAACCCGAACCACAAAAGTCGGTGTGGCGTCTTCAACTTGCCGGCGGTGAACCGAGCCTGGACCGCTTCACTCGTCAGTGTCCCAACCCAAACGCCGGACTGCCGCGAATCGTCCGCGGGCTTCGACTCGAAACGTACGCGGACCTGAAACCGATCGTCCGTGTTGGGGTTCGGCAATCCCACCCGAGCAAGTTCTCCCCAAGCGAAGTCGCTTAACGTAATACTTGTCTCGTAGGTTCGTTTGGCCGCGACTTCGATGACACCTGAAGTCGACTCGCGTCCATGACTCGCCGCCTTCCAGTATTCGGTATCGTCAATGACTCGCCGCCTGGCGAAGTGTGTTTTCCCTGTCCTGATGTCGAGGAAATGGACCACCCATTGGTTCCAACCCTGCTGGGAATTCGGATCCCAGATACGTATTGGCTGATCCGATTCATTGACCAGGAGAACGCGGAAGGCTCTGTCCCATTCCATGACGGCTTCATTCTGCCGAGACTCCAATTCCAGCCGAATCTTGAAGTCTCTGACTTGCTTGCCATTGGCATCAACATCTGCGGCGTGAGCGTCAGCATGGGATGTTTTCGGTATCTCCGGCTTTGGACCCCCAGAACGGGAGTCCGAAAATCCCTGCCGTGCTCGTTCGCCGCAGCCTTGGGCAAGAACCAGAAGGAACAATGCGAAGAGCGTCCAAACCAGCCCAAATCGCCGGTCTCCCGTGTTCCTCAGTATTTCCTATCCCCATGAACCCATCACTGGACCTCCCGGTGCGTTTTCTCCCACACGTCCCTTGCGGCAGCCGAAACGGCAGCAACCACGTCTGCCTTGTTGCACGCGTAAAGGTCCGCAAAACTGAAACCGCCGATTTCAAGAAGGTGATACCCTCTCCACCCGGGTTACGCACCGGCAAGTGGTTCTTGCCATCCCAAGCGGCTGCGACTGCACGCCAGCGTCGACCGCAAGCTCCTGGGCAAGCTCTCCGCTTGCGCCTGGACCTGCGTGAAGACCGAAGTCACGCGGTTGCTGGGCCGCGACGACGTCGTGCCGGCGATGATCGCGGCCATCTAGACGTTTGGGGAGCTCTTGTACTGGCAATCCCACGTGGGTGCGCTCGTCACCTGTCGCGGTTTTACCCCGCAGGGCGAGTTCTTGCAAGTGCCGGAACTGGAAAAGGACCGGCTGCGCGCGGCTTGGAACGAGGCCGTTCTTGCGCTCGATCTGGCCTAGGGAAAAATCGAGCCGGGAGTGGTCCAGAACATGCGGAATTGGCCGCACAGCGGCTTCAGCGTGGACCAGTCGGTGTTCTTGGCCGCGGGCTTTTCGGGCAGGCATCGGGCGCGTGGTGCAGTACATGACCCGCTGCCCCTTCAGCCTGTCGCGGCTCGTGAAGGTGACGGCCGACGGCCAAGTGGTCTACAAGGCGGAGAAGGGCGATTGCCGGCCGTTCCCCAATCCGGACGACGTGGGCTGGGCACGTGGGGCGAAGCGGAATTGTTGATGCCGCCGTAGGGTACCCCGAGCGGGAAGAGGTTGTGGGCATTGACCAGCACCGCTTCGATAATGACATCCTGCGGGCCTGCGGAGTTGACACGGCTCCGCCTGTCGACGAGACTCAGGTTTGTCAAGCTACTGTCGTGGGGTAGATCCGATCGAACTCACCCTTGATCCTTGAGACTTCGCCATGAGAATGCTCATGCTCTTCGCCGGAGCGGTCCTGATCACCGGAGCTGGCCCGCTCCGGGCGGCCCACTTCACGGACCCGTTCTCGACCTGCCCCGGGGACACCGACCGCAAGCCGTTCACGTGGGACTCGTTCTCATCCGGCCCTGCCGATGCACCGCTATGGCAGGTCGCCGATGGCGTGCTGCAGTACAATTCCCGCGGGAAGACGGCTCTGAGCGCGGCTTTCACGTTTGAGAGCGCGGGAATAACGCTCACCGATGCCGTGCCCTGGAGCGTGGAAGTTGGCTTCCGTCACCTGGAAGGCGCCGCACCTCGCCCGGAGTTCGAGACCGTTGCGTACGTGACGTGGGACGCCAACGAGGGAGGAATGCGGATTCTGGGTCTGAGCTACGATGCCCCGAACAAAACCCTCGTCCTGCTCAACGGCGGCCGCCGGGAACCGCCCATCCCCGCGGATCTCTCCGGCGCCTTCCATGCAGTCCGCATGACCGCCTCGAATGGCCAGGTGCGCGTGTATGTGGACCGGGTGTTGAAGGGCGGGCCCATCGCGATGGCCGTGCTCCCCTACTCGCAGCCTCCCGGAATCCACACGGGCCCGATCACCAGCGGCGACCCCGGGCCGCTGCGTTATGAGTTCGACTACCTCGCCTTCACCACCGCGGACCTCGCGCCCGGCAAGGGCGACTGGGACCCGGCCGCCGCGACCGAGCCGGTTTCGGAGGGAATCCGCCCGGTGGCATCTGTCTTTACTCAAGCTCCCTACCCGAAGATCCGAGTTATCGCCAGACAGCAGGGAAATGCTGTCTGGCAAGCGGCCATCCCGGAACCTTGGCGCAGACTCCAAGCGATCATCGGCAACGAAGCCCCGCAGATCAGCACCTCCTTGTACCAGTACTCCGACGCGCAAGGGCCGAGCCGGCAGAATATCTACCGCAATTCCATGGCGCTGCCGTACGATGCAAGGCGCTGCGTGGCGGTCACGGAGCTGACGCGCGGCGTTGATGATACCGCGACCGGGTTCCTGGACTATAAGATCTGGTACCGCATCTCTACCGATGGCGGCACGACGTACGACCAGGAGCGCCCGCTGGTTCAGGCCGGAGCGGAATTTTCCCCGATGCACCCGTGCAAGTGGACGTGGATCGGCAAGAACAGCTTTGTCTGGGGCTCCGTGCCGCCCATGTTGAAGATGAGCAACGGGCAGATTCTCATGCCGTTCTACTACGCGCCGCTGGACGAGAAGGGGGCGTATTACAATCCCCTCGGCGCGTTCACCTTCACCTGGGTAGCGTGCCTGATCGGCACCTGGAACGAGGCGGGCGACGACGTCATCTGGGATGTGAGCGAGGACATCCGCCTCACCGGGGAGCAGTCGTCTCGGGGGTCGAACGAGTGCGCGGTGATTGAGCTGTCCACACCCGCGCACATCCTGATGGTGACCCGCGGCTCGAACCAACCCTTCACGGGCACCCAGAAGGCATGGAAGTGGAAAACTCTGTCGAAGGACTACGGCAAGACGTGGTCGGAGTACACGCAGTTTACGTACGACGACGGTGGCGGCTTTCTCTCTCCCTCCTCCATGTCGAACTTCATCCGCAGTTCCAAGACCGGCAAGGTCTATTGGATCGGCAACATCAGCCGGACCCGGCCTGCCGGCAACAGTCCTCGCTGGCCGCTGGTGATGGCCGAGCTCGACGAAAAGAAGCTCGCGCTGCGGAGGAACACGGTTACCGTCCTCGACGACCGCGGGCGCAACGACGGCCCGGAGTTCCAGCTCTCAAACATGGCGAACGTCGAGGATCCTCGCAACGGCCGTATTGTCGTGACACTGGACCGTTACGGCGGCGAGCCGGGCGGGACGTATGAGTACGTGATTGAAGTGGAATAGCCGGCACCTGTCCAGGTTGGGTATTGACCATGTGCAAGATTCAATGGCCATATCGGCGAATTGCCGCCGTTGGAACCCAGGGACACCCGCGGCCGGGTTCAGGCCGATTCGCTCTCCTTCTCACGTGCGTTTCGTGCATCGTCGCGTGGGCAAGGGGGGGCTCTGCGGAGCAGCGCGAGGAATCGAAACCGGAGCCGGCGTACCAGTGGGAACAGATCACTCTCGAGGCCGCCTTCGCACCGCGCGATGGAGCCGGCGCCCTCACCTTCCAGGGGCGTATGTGGTTACTGGGCGGCTGGAATCCGCGGAGGGAGGATCGCGAGTTCTTTCCTCGGATCTGCAACAACGAGGTCTGGTCATCGGAGGACGGAAGAACCTGGTCGCTCGTCAAACCGAATACGTTTCAGGACAAGTCCTTTGACGCGGCGATTGACTGGGAAGGCCGGCATTACGCCGGTTATGTGGTGCATCGCGATCGGATGTGGATTGTCGGCGGAGATGTCAATCAGGGGCACTATCACTTCGACGTCTGGAGCTCATCGGACGGTCGCAAATGGTCGCATGTCAACCGTGACCGGCCAATTCCCTGGTTGCCGCGGGCATTCGGCTATACCGTCGCGTTTAAGGATCGGATCTGGGTGATGGGAGGACAGACCATCCCGCAAATCGCACCGGCCGAGCCGATGTTTCACCGCGATATCTGGACTACGACCGATGGCATGGATTGGCAGCAGGTTGAGCCGGTGGAACCGTACTGGTCTGCCCGCGGGCTGATCGGAGGGGGCGCCGTTTTTCGAGGACGCGTCTGGGTCATCGGAGGCGGGCTTTACGACACCCCCGCCACCGAGCGCACCTTTCACAACGATGTCTGGAGTTCTGCCGACGGAATCCATTGGACGCTGCATCTTGCCGAGGCTCCCTGGTCGCCGCGACAAATGCACGAGCTGGCGGTATTCGACGATAAGCTCTGGGTGCTGGAGGGCTGGAATCAGACCAATCGCAACGACGTCTGGTACTCCGCGGACGGAGTGACATGGACCGAACTCCCCCACACCCCCTGGAAGCCTCGCCACGCAGCCAGCGTTTACGTCCACCACGGCTCCCTGTGGATCGTCGCCGGTAACAACATGACGTCCGATGTCTGGCGGTTGCAGCGGCGAGAATCGCCGTCGGTCGTTCCTGGGAATACCAACTGAACGAAACGCTCAGTTCCCGTCATTAGATCTGAAGGAGGACCGATGAGCTCAGAGGCTATCCGGAAACGGGGGCTGGCTCTCGGATATTGTGGATCAGCTCTCACCATTGCACAAGATGTAGGGTGCCTGCCCCCGTTTCGGGATGGCCTCTCAAAAGAAGCGACGAGGCACCATGACGCGGGCCGAGGCGGCAGGCGGGGCGGCTTGGCATCCATGCTCTCGGCCGCTGCCTGTTTCTCCACCCGCAGCACGCGTCTCCCGATCCTATGGGTGGCGCTGTTCACCGTCGCCTGGTGCCAGCCCGGCGATTGCCGGGCCGAATCCTGGGTCGAGGATTCGTTCGCGGACTTCGCCGACGGGCGACTGGACGCCGCGGGACAGAACATCTATGTGGCGGCCGATGGGACGATACGTACGATTCACCGGTTCGACCTGAACGAGGACGGCTGGATCGACGTCCTCTTCAACAGCACGCACGACACCTACGAGCGCGTCCCGGCTACGCTGGCCACGGTGAGGTCGGACGGCGGGGTCGCCAGCGCGCCTCTGGCGGTCGAAGGCAGCAAGCAGGTGGTTCTCTCGGATCTGAACCAGGACGGATTCCTCGATGCGATCTTCTCTTCGAGCCGTGCGAGCTTCGTTCCCAGGATCACGATCCTCTACGGGGGTAAGGACGGCTGGCCGCCATACCGGAGCAGTTCGCCCTTTCCAGTGCATGATGCCCGGCGGCTTGCCGTCGCCGATCTGAACGCGGACAGCCGGCCCGACATCGTCGTGCTGCAAAAGGCGTGGGCGCCCGAGCAGCCTGAGGGAAACATCCTCAGCATCTTCTGGGGGGACGGCCGCGGCTATCTGCCCTCCCGCTGTCTGAATCTGGGCGTCGAGGATGCCGTGGATCTGGCGAGTGGCGACTTCGACCATAACGGCGCCGAGGACCTGGTCGTGCTTGGCAGCGGGGGCGGGCTGGAACTGTTCTGGGCGAGGGCATCCGCAGAGCTGCCCGAGCGGATGGAGCGGTCGAAGGTCGCTTTGCCCGGCCCCGGGGCGACCTGCGTGGCAGTGGGAGATGTCAACGGCGACAAGCAGTTGGACCTGATTGTAGGCACCGACCGCAGCCGGACCTACATCGTCCCGGGCTCCCAGGGAGGCACCTGGGGCAAGCCGCTGGCGTTGGAAACCCCCAGCGCAACCCAGATCAGCGTCGGCGATCTCGATGGCGATCGTCATGCCGACCTGGTGCTGACGAATTTCGTGATGGCGCTGGCCGCCGGCGGCGAGGCTGCCGGTGCGGAGGCCGATGCGGTGAACCGGGCCGTCGTGTGGTGGGGAGGCCCGCGCGGGTTTTCGTCGCCACAGTCCACACCGCTCGACATCCGGTTCATCACCGCCACCGCCATCGGCGATCTCAATGGCGACGGGCAGAACGACCTGGCAGCAGCCATTCATCAGGGAAGCGAGAGCTTCACCACCCAATCTGCCATCCTCCTCGGGACAGGCAACCGCGCTTTCGATCGCCGGGAGCCGGGGCCGCAGACCACCGGCGCTATCCACGTGGCCATCGCCCCGGCGGAAGGCAAGCTGCCCGCCCGCGCGGTGTTCTGCAACAGCGGCGGTGGCAGCGTCGACGAAGTGACCTGCGCGCAGGTGTACTGGAATGGACTGCAAGGGTTCAGTCCCGAGCGACGCTGGGATATCCCGCTGCGCAGCGGGTACGAGGCGTCGGCCGCGGACCTGAATCACGATGGTCATACTGATCTGGTGCTGCTCAACTCGGCGCATTCCGGCACCGTGAGCGATTCGGACGTGACGCTCGGCGCCAACCTGTTCTGGGGCGCTGCGGACGGATTCGATCTCGACAACCGCCGCACCGTGCTCCGCCATCGCTCCTTGTGCAACAGCAATGTGGCCGATCTGGACCGCGACGGCTATCTCGACCTGGTGCTGGGCCAGTTCGATCATCCACCCGAGGTTGAGGAACTGTTCATCTACTACGGCAGCAAGGACGGGTTCTCACCCCAGCGCCTGGTGAAAATCCCATCACCAGGGCGTTCCCACGTCTGCCTGATCGCCGATTTCAACCGTGATGACTGGTTGGACATCGCCCTGGCTTCTCCCGAAAAACACTTAGTTCGGGTTTTGTGGGGCGGCGAAGAGGGGTTCGCCGAAGAGCGACAGGCGCAGATTCCCGTCTACCTGGCAATCGATCTGGAGGCGGCAGATCTCAACAAAGACGGCCATCTCGATCTGATCGTGGCCTCCTTCATGGACTATGTGAACAACGACCCGCGCAATACCGGGGGAACGACGATCCTCTGGGGAAGCCCGTCCGGCTTTTCCGTCGCAAACAGCCAGTGGCTGCCCGGTTACTCGCCGCTGGGCCACACCGTGGCGGATTTCGACGCCGATGGACACCTGGACCTCCTTTGCCCGCACTACCACGCGGGCATTACCCGGGAGTCGTTGCCATGCTATCTCTTCTGGGGCGGTCCGAATGGTTTTGATTCCCGCCGGCGCACGGTCATCATGGGCGATTCGGCGGCCGACGCCCTGGCGGCGGACTTTGACCGCGACGGGAAGCTCGATATTGCCTTGGTTTGCCACACCGTGGATGGCGATCACCGCGCCGAGTCGAAGATCCTCGATAACGACGGTCGGCGATTCGAGAACCCTAGGATTACCAGGCTCCCCACCCACGGGCCGCACTGGATGTGGGGCGGAGACATGGGGCATCTCTACGATCGAACCTGGAAGCAAAGCTACGAGTCGTCGGCATTGGCGATGAAGGGCCAGCATGCGGCCGGCAAGCTGACCTTCCAGGCCAAGACGCCCGAAGGCGCGCGACTGGAGTTTGCCGTGCGGGGCGCGGCTCAGCGAGAGGAACTGCAGACGGCGGCGTGGCGCAACGTCAACCACGAGGGACGATTCAAGCTGGATCCGCGCGACCGGTGGCTGCAGTACCGGGCAGTGTTCAGGTCCGACAACGGCGATCGCTACGCGGTGCTGGACCGTGTCGAGATCGAGTTGGATTGATGTCGGGGAGGCGGTACGTTCATCGGCTGGGGAGCGACGGGACCGGGCTGCGGCATGTTCTGGGCTTGTGGCTTCCCGCAGAAAGAAGGAAAGAGCGATGCAATATGCAAGACGGTGTGCTGAGTTGGCCTGCATCACGATAATGATCGCGAACGCTTCGGGCGCGCCGGCGGAGGTACGTCCCTTGCCGTGGAAGGTCAACCGACCGATCGTAACCATGGAAAAGAGCGTCTTCATCGAGTGCAAGAACCCGAAGGAAGCGGCCTGGTGTGGCCTCGATTACATTGGGCCGAAGCTGGAGATGTACCTGATGAAAGGGGCCGAAGGTTCCAGCGACGTACACACCCAGGTGGGATTGCAGTTTTCCAGCGACAACGGCCGCACCTGGTCCGACTCCAAGCCGCTGCCCGACTCGCTCCGGCGTTACAAGGGGATCGCGGCCAGCGAAACGCCGTTTCCCCACCCCGTCAAATACGATCCACGTTCGAACATGGTGGTCGGTTTCAAGTTGCGGCAACTGGCCGCCAATCAGCGATACTATCACACGACCTACTACATGCTTTCCGCGGATCTGGGTCGGACCTGGACGGAACCCAAGCAGCTTCAATACGAGCGGGGCGAGTCGTTCGATCCGGAAAACCCGTTGAAGCCCGGCTACATCGAAAACAACCAGGCCGCTCAGGGCCAAAGTGTCTTGCTGCACTCCAACCGCACGTTGGTGTATCCCCTCTGCACGGTCAACGTTCCCAAGGATGCCCCCGATCCAAATCCTCACAAGCTGGATCACTGGCACATTCGCGGCGATTACCGGGGCATCGCTTCGCTCTGCATGATCGGCACGTGGGCCCCGGAAAAGAACGACTATCAATGGACGGCCGGACAGCCGGTTTGGGTTCCCCGGCACGTTTCGCTGCGGGGGCTGCTGGAGCCCGATCTGGCGGAATTGCAGGACGGCAGGATTCTCGTCACATGGCGAGGCACCAACACCGCCATGACACCCGGGCATGTTTGGCACAGTTTTTCCGAGGACGGCGGCAAGACGCTCAGCGAAGTGAAGCCCTGGACTTACGACGACGGGGAGGCGTTTTATTCCCCTTCGGCTAGCCAGAACTTCCTGCGTCATTCCAACGGAAAGCTGTATTGGCTGGGAAATATCTGCGGATCGCCTCCCAGCGATAACGGTCCTCGCTATCCCTTGATCCTGGGCGAGGTGGATCTGGTCAGCGGCCTGTTGAAGAAGGATACGGTTACGGCCATCGACGATCGACAACCGCACCACAGCCCGGCAATTCAGTTTTCCAACTTCAAGTTTTTTGAAGACCGGGAAACCCACGCGATTCAAATCTATTTGACCGCGTACGGCGAAAACAATGTTTGGACCCATGCCAATTGCTACCAGTACACGCTGACGCCGACGGAATCGCCACCGGCGCGGCAACGCCCGCCTGGCCATTAGCGGCGCGCGTCCGGCCACCGGCCGACAGGTTGGAGGGGGAATCGCGCAAACCCCTTGAACGAGGACACCAGGGAGCATCGCTCAGGATCTATCCGCATCTTCCCGGCGGTTCGGTTCCAAGAATTACCTGCGGTGGATGGGAAAGTGACTAACCTCTGTATCCTCGTTCAAGATTTCGTCGATGCAAATTGCAGTGCATACAATTTGCAGTCTCGCATCACAAATCGCACACGCACCGGCCGGCCTTTGAGTGCCGTCAGGTCTGCGTTGC
>JABWBD010000507.1 GCA_013360685.1 Pirellulales bacterium | reverse complement strand
GGCGGTTTCATCGTCGCGCAATGCAAAGTCCCCCCGTTCATCACCACGCTCGGCATCATGATGATGGCCCGGGGGCTGGCGTTTATGATCACCGGCGGATTTTCGATCTACCAGGTTCCCCCGGCGTTGTCTTGGCTCGGGCAGGGAAGCTCTCTCGGGATTCCAAACACGGTGCTCTTGCTTGTCGTGCTCTATGCGATCGCCCACGTCTTCATGGCCCACACGCGGCTGGGACGCTATATCTATGCGGTGGGAGGGAACGAACAGGCGGCGCGGCTCTCCGGCGTGCCCGTGAAGTTCGTCATCGTCTTTGTCTACGTCACGAGCGGCCTGGCCGCCGGCCTCGGTGGGTGCATCCAGGCATCGCAACTGAACACCGGAACGCCCAACATGGGCATAATGTTCGAGCTCTACGTCATCGCGGCCGTCGTGGTCGGCGGAACGAGCCTGGCCGGTGGGTCCGGGCAGATCCTCGGCACGCTCATCGGGGCCTTCATCATCTCGGTAATACAAAACGGCATGAACCTGCTGGGCATGGAAAGCTACACGCAGCAGGTCGTGCTGGGCGGAGTGATCCTCGGCGCCGTCCTGCTGGACAAACTCCGCAGCGAGGTCGGACTGAGCAAGTGGCTTACGACCGGTTACCGGAAAGCAAAACAACACGAAAGGGAAATCCTGTGAAACACCTGCAACGCATGACCTGGTTTCTCATCGCGGCGATCGCGGTCTTTCCGGCCGTTTCCTGCTCCAAGGGCTCGGCCGAGCGAAGTGCCGCCCCCTCGGAGCAACCGAAGCCGGCGGAAAAGAAAGGGAAGATCGGTGTCACGTGCATGGACCTGACCAATCCCTTCTTCAAGCTCATCGCCAATGTGATGACCGAGGAAGCGGCCAAGTACGGCTACGAAGTCGTCAGCCTCGACGGAAACCTCGATCCGGCAAAGCAGAACAGCCAGCTCGCCGATTTCGCCGCCCAGGGCTTCGACGCCGTCTTCTTGAACCCGGTCGATTCCAATGCGGCAGGGGAAGGCGTCAAGAAAGTGCACGCGGCGGGCATCCCCGTGTTCACTTACGACGTCGAGATCACCGATCCGGATGCCAGGGAAATGATCGTCTCTCACATCGGCAGCGACAACTTCCAGGGCGGCCTGCTGGCCGCGGAGAGCATGATGAAGGCCACGGGCGACCAAGGGAAGATCGCGATCATCTCTTACCCCGAGGTCACTTCCTGCATCCTGCGCGTCGCGGGCTTCAAGGATCACTTGAAGAAACACCGGAGCAAGCTCGAAATCGTGACCGAGCTGTCGGCCAAGGGCAACCGGAACGACGGCTATGCCGTGGCCGTCGGGGCTCGGCGCGCATGCCGCCGTCCAGAAGGCGGGCAAGCCCGGCCAGATCACGATCGTCGCCTTCGACGCTTCGCCGGCCGGCAAGCAGGCCGTCTTCGAAAAGAAACTCTACGATTCGCCCCAGCAGTTCCCCCGCGAAATGGCCAAAGGCACGGTCGAGGCGTTTATCAAGTATCTGGAGGGCGAGAAGGTCGAGAAGAACGTCTTCATCCCCTGCAGCCACTACTACTACGAGACTTCGGTCAACGACCAGACACGGATTGCCGAACAGTGGTAACGGATCCTTGAAGCCGGTCCAACCGGTCATCCGGGATGCCGCTGGAACTTCCGTTCCGCTGGGGGTACACTCGAAGGCACGTTCCGGAAGGCCAGGTTGCCCGGCGTTTGCGGGCCCGTCGTTCCGGCAAATCCCCAAAGGAGTCTTCCCATGCAGCGACTGGCTGCCTTGACGGTGTTTGCGATGCTGTTCGAGACCATTTCCGCGCTTGCCGATACCCCCGTGCACCGCAAGCTTTCCCCCGTGCCTTTCACCGAAGTGAAATTCTCCGACGTTTTTTGGGCGCCGCGCCTGGAGACCAATCGGACGAAGTCGCTGCCGCACAATTTCAAGTGGTGCGAACAGACCGGCCGCGTCAGCAACTTCGCCAAGGCCGCCGGGCTCATGCCGGGCGCTTTCGAGGGGATCTACTTCAACGACTCCGACGTCTACAAGGTGCTCGAAGGGGCCTCCTATTCGCTCGCCCAGCACCCCGATCCGGTGCTGGAGAAGATGGTCGACGACGTGATCGCCAAGATCGCGGCCGCCCAGCAGGAAGACGGTTACCTGAACACATACTACACCCTTGTCGAACCCGACCAGAAATGGACCAACCTGCCCGTCCGCCACGAGCTCTACTGCGCCGGCCATCTGTTTGAAGCCGCCGCGGCCCACCACCGGGCGACCGGCAAGCGGACCTTGCTCGACGTGGCCACGCGCTTCGCCGACCTGATCGATCGGATCTTCGGCCCCGAGAAGCGCTACGGCGTTCCCGGCCACGAAGAGATCGAGCTCGCGCTGGTGAAGCTCTACGAGGTGACCGGCCAGAGACGCTATTTCGATCTGGCCCGCTTCTTTCTCGATATCCGCGGCGATGCATCGAAACGCAAGATTGCCGGAGCCTACTGCCAGGACCACATGCCGGTCCGCCAGCAGAGCGAGATCGTCGGCCATGCCGTCCGAGCGATGTACCTGTATGCGGGCGTGGCCGACGTGGCCGCGTACACCGGCGACCAGGGGTTCGTCGACGCCATGGACCGCCTCTGGCAGGACGTCGTGCTGCGGAAGCTCTACATCACCGCCGGCATCGGCGCCCGCCACCAGGGCGAGGCATTCGGCGAACCCTACGAACTGCCCAACGACACGGCTTACTGCGAGACCTGCGCGGCGATCGGGCTGGCCCTCTGGAGCCATCGCATGAACTTGATGCACGCGGATGCCCGCTATGCCGACGTGCTCGAGCGCGCCTACTACAACGGCATCCTTTCCGGCATCGGCATGGACGGGGAACACTTCTTCTACGTGAACCCGCTGGCCAGCGGCGGCACTCACCATCGTCAGCCCTTCTATCCCTGCGCGTGCTGCCCGACGAACGTGGTGAGAATTCTGCCTTCACTACCCGGCTATGTCTACGCTCAGGACGGCCATTCGGTCTACGTGAATCTCTACGTGGCCGGTTCGGCCGAAGTGCCGCTGGGAAACCGGACGGTGAAGATCGTCCAGGAAACCCGCTATCCCTGGGAAGGCGAGGTCAAGGTGACCATTCTCCCGGGCGAGACGGCCACGTTCGACCTTCGGCTGCGAATCCCCGGCTGGTGCGAGGGGGGAAAGTTGGCCGTCAACGGGCAGCCGGTCGAACCGCTCCAGGTCGAGAAGGGATATGCCGTGGTTCGCCGGCAATGGGCTCCGGGAGATTCGGTGCAACTCCGCCTTTCCATGGAAATCCGGCGGATCGAAGCGCACCCAAAGGTCGAGGCGGACCGCGGACGCGTGGCCATCCAGCGGGGCCCGATCGTTTACGCGTTCGAAGCGGTCGACAACGGCGGCCCCGTCGGCCGCATCATCCTGGCCCGCGACCCGCAGTTGTCTGCCGAGCACCGTCCCGACTTGCTCGGCGGAGTGACGGTCGTGCGAGGATTGGACCGGGACCGGAAACCGGTGGTGGCGGTCCCGTACTACGGCTGGGACCATCGGGAAGCGGGAGAGATGGCCGTTTGGGTCGGGCAGGAGGGCAAGTCGCGGCAACCCGTGATCGAGGATCCGAGTTGGGAAGGCAGACTGTACCGGCCTCTCGACCCGGCCACGCTGGGCGACTGAATCCTCAGCTCCACGGCTCGATCTTGATGAGGATGGATGTCATGTCGTCGCTGAGTTTCTCGCCGGCGGAGAACTCGCGGACCGCCTCGTAGAGGAGGCGGACGATTTCATCGGATGGCAGCTCCCGGTTCTCCCGCACCAGTGAGAGTGTCCGCTGGATCCCGAACATCTCTCCCGCCGGAGAACGGGCCTCGGTAATGCCGTCCGTCAAGAGCAGCACGAGGTCTCCCGGTTCCAGTTCGCGCGGGACTCCCGCGGCGAATTCCGCGTCCGCCACGATTCCCAAAGGGAACGACGTGCTTTCCAGGCAGGCCTTGACCCGGCCTTCGCGGTCGAGAACATAGCCGGCCGGGTGGCCGGCGTTGACGTAACGAAACACGCGTGTGGTTGGATCGAGCGCGCCGAGGAAAACGGTCACGAAAACGTCGGTTTCGTTTTCTTCAATCAGAAAGCGGTTGGCGCTGGCGACCATGGCGCTCAGATCGTGATCGATTTTCGCAAGGGCGCGGAGATGGGCATGGATCATCGCCATGACAATCGCCGGCCCGAGGCCGTGCCCGCTGACGTCGCCGACGACAAACGCCGTGGAACCGTCGCTGAGTGCCAGGTAGTCGAAATAATCGCCGCCGGTGAAATCGGCCGGCTGGGAGGCCCCGGCGATGTCGCAACCCACGAGGGTCCGTGGCGCTTCGGGCAACAGATGGGACTGGATCCGCTGGGCCGCCAGAAGGCCGGCCTCTCGCGCTTGGAGCGCCATCTCGGCGGCCTTTCGCTCGCTGATGTCTTCGACGACCCCGTCGTACCGCATCAAAACCCCGTCTTCGTAATGGGGCACGACGGTATTGCGGATCCATCGCACGGCGCCGCTGCGGTGGATGATCCGGTGCTCAAGCGGCGAAACCCGCTCACCGGCCAATATCCGTTCCACGAAACGCCGCACCTTATCCTGGTCTTTCCGATGCACCATGTTGATCCAAAGATACGGGTCCGACGTGAAATCCTCCTGGCTGTAGCCGGTGGTCGTGAAGCAGCCCGGGCTGTGGGCGGTGGCGACGGGCAAGCCGTGGCTCAATTGCACGCAGTAGGTATAGCTCGTCACTGCATGGAGCAGAAGCCGATAGCGGTGTTCCCGCTCCAGCAGGATTTCCTCAACCTGCTTGCGCTCACTGACATCTCTCGCGATGATCAAGAGGTGCTGGTCCTCGCCGTACTCGCTCAAAGCGACCAAGTGGCAGTGCCACCAACGACCCGTAGTGGATTCGACTTCCACCTCTTGGGTGCGGCATGTCTCCAGAGCGTCGCGGCAGGCCCGATCAAATACGTGCCGGTGCTCGACGGCCAGAAAGTCGACATACGGACATCCGAGGATCTCGTCGACCGTCCTGCCGGCGGGCAGGTGGTTGAAGAAAATGGTCCTGCCCTGACGATCGAGGACGGCCACGTCGTCCGGAATACAATGGACCAGGCTCAAGGTCCGCGCGCATGATTCCGTGGCAGCGTCTTCCGAAAGCGGGTCTTGCGTGACGTCGAGAACCAGTGTGAAATCGTCCATAATCTGCCTTTCGATGTTCCACACGCGGGAACGGAATCTCCGTCGCAGATCGGCAGATCACCTCGAACCCCCAGCCACGCAATCGACTATGCCCCGCATGATTTAACTGCAGAAGGGAAACGTTCTGCCCGCTTGCGGGGATATGATCTCATTGTGTCGTTGTTCAGAGGAAAGTCAACTCCCTCTGAAGTGGCATCTGGCTCAAGTACGTTTCGGCGCGCAACCGCCGATGGACTACTCCGGCCGGACTATCGACGCTTGAGCATCCGTTCGAGTGTGGCCAGGTTCAGCATCAAGTGGCGCGGGTGGTGGAAGTTCTCGATCCGCGGGAAGCTTTTGACGAAGGTCACCTTACGGTCCGGCCAGCAGTCCCACAGTGCGTAGCCGTGCTTTTTCAGGGGGTACTTGTCCAATACGAAGGCGTAGACTCTGGAGAACCACTCGCGCGCCCACTGCGGATCCGACTGCTCGATGATCAACAGGGCGCCGATGAGGGCCTCCTCCTGGACCCAGGCGGCCTTATCGAGGATCCAGTCGTTCTTCTCGACGTCTTTCAGGCACCGGAAGAAGCCGCCGTAAACATCGTCCCACGCGACCTCCATTGTCCGCTTCAGCAAACGGGCCGTCTTGTCGAAGAGCTCCTGGTCCTTGCGCCGCTGAGCCTCGTGAAGCACCATCCAGAGCGTCTCGATGCCGTGGCCCGTGTAGACGAGGTTGCGGTAGGCATTCTCCGGGCGCGAGAAGTCGTGGTTCAAGACTTCGTTGAGCAGATCGTACTCGGGGTT